>JACAEZ010000196.1 GCA_013388565.1 Campylobacterales bacterium
GGGTATGAACATCTAACTATACAAATCAAAGAGTTAGCTAGAACATATGCAAAAAGCAAATCCCTCATTATTTGGGGACTTGGAGTTACAGAACATCTTGATGGTTCATTCGCTGTAAGTGCAATTGCAAATTTAGCACTGCTTACTGGCAACATTGGCAAAGTCGGTGCTGGAATTATGCCTCTTCGTGGACAAAACAATGTTCAAGGCACATGCGATATGGGGTGTTTGCCAAACTATCTACCTGATTACAAAAAACCAGAAGTAGAAGGACTCAAAAGTATTGAGATGTTTGATGAGATGATACATGGAAATGTAAAAGCTATATACAATTTAGGCGAAGATTTAACACACATTCATGCAAACTTAAACAAAATCAATAAAGCCATACAAAATTTAGAGCTATTAGTAGTCAATGATATAGTTGATGTATCAATCTCCAAAAAAGCAGATATTATATTTGGTGTAAAATCAGCTTATGAAAAAATTGGAGTTTATGTAAATGCTGAACGAAGATTGCATTTAAACCAACCACTTGTTGAAAGCAACAGACTTGACGATTGGGAAGTTTTACAATTAATAGCAAACTTCATGAATACTAATTGGAGTTATAAAAATTCAAAAGATATTTGGCAAGAGATACAAAAAGAGGTAAGCAGATACTCTGGAGCAAGTTATGAGATGTTACTTGAAAATAGAGATGGTTTACAATGGCCAATTTTAGATAAAGATACAAAACGACTATATGAACAAAAATTTCATACAAAAACATCACTTGGAAAATTTAGATATAAACAGTACGATTTAAGAGGATTTACAAAAGCCCTATATGAAAAATCAACACCTAAAATGACACTCACAACAGGTAGAATAGTCTATCACTACAACAACGCCTCCCAAACAAAAGAGAGTTTGAAACTATTAGAATATCATGATGAAGATGTTGTATATATCAGTCATGAAGATATAAAATCAATAGATATAAATAAAAAACATATACTAAAATCACTCTATGGAGAGACAAAACCATTGCAATTTAAAGAGAGCAAAAGTCTAAAAAAAGGGGTTCTTTATACAACATTTCACCATTTTGAAAGTAACATAAATGCACTCTTTGGCGATGAAGGTGATTGTTTCACAAAAACATCGAGATTTAAAGCTGTTGAAGTAGAGATTATATAAACCCTCAAAAGTGATGTACTAATCTAACTTATTTACATATTCAAGAGGTACAAAAATATCATCTTCAGCTTGAGTCCATTTTTTATTTACAAAATAACCGCTTACTTTTAGATAGCCATCTTTTTTTGATTTTGAGGTAAATTTAAAACCTCTAATCCAATGTCCTACCTTTGCACCATCATTTGCAAAAATATCACTATTTTGGGTTAGTTGATATGTACTTGCATCAAAATACTCATAACCGCTTTTTAGCTCTATTTTTGTATCTTCACTTTTATTTTCTGTTGTTGTTGTAGTTTTTGGCTTTGGTGGTTGTTTTTGTGGAGCTACATATTCAGATTTTTTATTTTTATAATATTCTTGACTATTTGTTTGTGAAAGACTTCTATTTTCAGCTATAGCTTCAACATCTTTTCTAATGTCTGCCATCTCTTTTTGTATAGCAAAATTGCTTTTTACAAGTTCATCTATTAATCTATCTTTTTTGAACATGATTTTTTTTAGTTCTACTATCTCTTTTGAGTTTTGTGTTATTGTTGGTTCAACATCTTCTAGTTTAAATGTTGGTTTTATACTCTCTTTTGAAACCTCTTGATTTGTGCTACTACATCCTTGGTAAAAAATTGCACAAATTATAAATAGATAAACTTTTTTCATGATACTTCCAATATTTTAATTAAGATAGATATTAACAGTTGCTGATAATCGTAATGTTCAAGTGGTGTACAATCACCAAAATTAATTGATAAATCAGAGTAATTTTTTGCTTCAAACTCTGTCGAATTTCCTACAAAAACAGCTTTGCACTCAAAATTTTTTATATATCTTAAACTTTCTATTAAGATATTATCAAAATTTTGTGAAGAAAATAGAATAACCAAATCACCATTTTCTACATATTTGTCAATTAATGGTAAAAATAGTTGCTCTTCTTTAAATTTATTTAAATTGATTAGTAAATTTGTGCTATCTAAATTTAAATTTATAGATTTTATGCCAATTTGATTTAATAGCTGATTTAAATTAATTGCACTTAATGCTGATAAATCATTGCCGATTGTAACAATTTTTTTGTTTTGATTTTGACACTCTTTTATCAAAATATTTAATGTATGTAAATGATATTGATATTTTGATTGAATAAAATTAATTTTATCTATGCAGTTATCAAAGCTTTTTACTATATATTCCAAGCTTGTCTCTTATTTTTTCAAAAAATTGTAGCGAAGTTGGATTAAAAAAATGATAAACTAAAATTATATTTTTATAAAACCACAAATTTAATAATACCAAACCACAAGTATTACTTACAAAAACAGTTTTATACAGTATTTATTGTTTTAAATGGTATCATTAAGTGTGGGAGTAATATTATTGCCAATTGCGACACTAACAAAATGTTTTCTTTGTATTCTTGTAATTTGATTTTAGAGCAATGCAACTCTTGGATAGGTAATATTGGTATAAATTTTAATATTTAAAAGAGAAAATATGCAAAATCAAAAAATTTGTGGTTGGGTAAAAGAGGGTGATGAAGTTTATGTGAAATATCACAATGAGGAGTGGGGAAAACCACTTCATAATGATAATGAACTATTTGAACTTTTTAGTTTAGAAACCCAATCTGCTGGACTTAGTTGGCTAACAATTCTTAAAAAAAGAGGTGGTTATAGAGAGGCTTTTGATGGTTTTGCGCTTGATGAAGTTGCTAATTTCTCGCGAAGTGATGTTGAAAATATATTTTCAAGTGGGCTTGTAATAAAAAGTAAGCCAAAAATTGAAGCGATTATTCATAATGCTAAGCTATTTTTGGAACTTCAAAAAGAGTTTGGCTCACTTGATAACTATTTTTGGAGCAAAGTTAATTATAAAACTATTGTAAATAATATAGAAAATTATAAAAACCGCACCGACTAAGAGTGAATTATCTGATAATATTACAAAAGAACTCAAAAAAAGAGGTTTCAAATTTATTGGGAGTGTAACTATTTATGCTTTTATTCAAGCTTGTGGAATGGTAGATGACCACGAGAATGGGTTGACAGACCAGATTTGTTTGGTGACACTAAAAAAATTGAAGTTTTGAAAATCTCTTAGAAGTACCGTAAAACAGTGGTGGTGGGGGGGGAGACTCGAACTCCCGACCTCTGGCTTGTGAGAGAAGATATATTAACCTAAAATGCCTAGTTTTA
>JACAEZ010000010.1 GCA_013388565.1 Campylobacterales bacterium
AAATAGAGCATATAAAAGCTATGCAAAGAGTTGGTGCTAGAGAGAGAGCTATGAGTGAAAAAGAGGGGTTATATTTAGAGCTTGATTTTATTCATCCATTGACTAATGAAAAACTTCCTCTTTGGGTTGCAAATTTTGTTTTAAGTGATTATGGTAGTGGTGCTGTTATGGCGGTTGCTGGTCATGATGAGAGAGATTTTGAGTTTGCTAGTAAATACAATCTTCCAATAAAAAGGGTGATAGTTCCAGAAAATGGGGAAATTGATGACTCAAAAGCTTTTTGTGAAACTGGTTTGATGATAAATTCAGATGAGTTTAGTGGCTTAAAAAGTGATATTGCAAAATCAAAAATAATTGAGTTTTTTGAAAAAAATAGTCTTGGTAAAAAAGTTATAAATTATAGACTTAAAGATTGGGGTGTTAGCAGACAGAGATATTGGGGAGCACCTATTCCTATGGTTCATTGTGAGAATTGTGGAATTGTACCTGAAGATAAACAAAATTTGCCTATAAAACTTCCAGATGATGTAGAAATCACGGGTGAGGGAAATCCACTTGACAAACACCCTTCATGGAAAAATTGCAGTTGTCCAAAATGTGGCAAAAGTGCAACTAGAGAGAGTGACACACTTGATACATTTATTCAAAGTTCATGGTACTTTTTAAGATATACAACAAATTTAAATGATTATGAAAATTTGCCATTTACAAAAAAAGATTTAGAGTATTGGATGAGTGTTGATAACTATATCGGTGGTATCGAACATGCAATATTACATCTTTTGTATTCAAGATTTTTTACAAAAGTGCTTAGAGATTTGGGATATATAAATATTGATGAGCCGTTTAACCACCTTTTGACTCAAGGCATGGTGCTAAAAGATGGTGCTAAAATGAGTAAATCAAAAGGAAATGTTGTTGACCCTGATATGATTGTTAAAAAGTATGGGGCTGATACGGCAAGATTATTTATACTGTTTGCTGCCCCTCCTACTAAAGAACTTGAATGGAATGATAGTGCATTAGAGGGGGCTTTTAGATTTATTAAAAGATTGTATGATAAATCAATAAATGCAAAACAAATTACTACTTTGCCAAAAATAGATAGCCAAACACTTTCAAAAGATGAAAAATTGGCTAGAAAAAAGGTGTATGAAGCCTTGATAAAATCACATGAAGTGTATGAAAAAAGTTATACATTTAATACATTGATAGCCTCTTGTATGGAAAGCTTAAATGCACTACAAAATCAAGAAAATAGCGATATTTGGAGTGAAGGATATTTTATACTTCTCAATATTTTAGAGCCAATTATTCCTCATGTATGTTTTGAATTGAGTCAAAATCTATTTAATCTTTCAAATTTCAAACCACTTGAAGTTGACATGGAAGCGATAAAAGATGATACTATCATGATGGCTGTTACTGTAAATGGTAAAAAAAGATGTGAAATAGAGGTTGATATAAATTTAAGTGATGATGAAGTTTTAAAAGTTGCAAAAGAGGTAGCTTGTAAATGGCTTGAAGATAAGACAATAATAAAAGAGATTGTAGTTTTTAGAAAACTTGTAAATTTCGTTGTTAAATGAAAGTTTTTTTAGTTTTTATATTTATACTTTTTAGCGGTTGTGGATATAAACCAGCCGCAAATTTTTCTAAAAATATCATTTTAGAAAATGTGTTTGTAGATGTGAAAATTGATTTAGTTGACCCTGAAAATTTAGTTATTGTAAAAGATAGCTTAAATGAGATGATTGTGCATAAATTTAATCGAACAGTTACAACAAAAGAGTTAGCCGATACAATCATCTATTTAAAACTTAAAAATGTGAAGTTTATTCCTCTTAGGTCAAATAAAGATGGCTATGTTATCATGACAAGAGCTAAGGTTTATTATGATTCTAAAGTAACACTTAAAGATAGAAATCAAGAGTTTAATTTTTTAGTTGATGGAAGTTATGATTTTGCGATAGAGCCAAACTCTATCATTTCAGATACAAATAGATTTATCGCAATAGATAAAGCATCTCAAAAAGCAATAGATAAACTTGTCGCATTAATTTCACTAAAAGGTGGTTCATGAGTGTAAAAGAGATAGTAAAAGCTTCATTTTTAAAAGCACAACAAGATGGTTTACAACTAACACCAGATGTTTATAAAACCATTTTTTGCGAACAGGCAAAAAAACGTGGCTATAACATAAGTGATTGCAATTTGGTTGATAAATATTTAAATAAAATGAGTGAAGAGCAAAAAAAAGAGCTTAAAAATTTAAATGTAAAAAATTTAGATGAACTATTTATGTATTTAATTTCTAGGTTAAATAGAGCAACAAACTCAAAAGATGAAAATTTAACACAAGCATTTATTGTTTTGATTAAAAAACTACTTGAAGTAATCTCAATATTGCATAATAAAAGTGCAAAAGATTTAGTTATTGAGAGTGAAAATAGACTCAAAAACTCTTATGATTTGAATACATTAGATGTTATTAAAAAAAGATGGAGTGATTTTGTATCAAATTATAATGACTCTTTTTTAAATCCACTTATAAAAAAACCAACACAAAATAAAAATGATTTAAAATCTTTAATAGACGATTTGTTAAATGAGATTGATGACTCTTATATCCACTCAATTGTTGAGATTTTATCTCTTTCTATAGAACCATCTATTGCAAAAGAGAATTTAGATGATTTTAGAATTTATATTGAAAAAATTGAAAATGAGCCATTTTTACTTAAAAATAGAAAAAATATAGATGAATTAAAAAATTTAGTCTCAAAACGAATAGATTTAGATAAAAACGAGATACAAAAAAATATTAAAGAGATAGATAAACTAATAGAGTTAATATCATCAAACCTTAAAACAAGTATAGCCTCAAGCGATAAATCTAGTAAAAATATAAGTCAAATAAAACAAGAGTTGCATTTGATAGATAAAGAGAATGAATTTGAATCAATCAAACAAAAACTACTATCAATTGCTCAAAATTTAGAAAATGAGACTATTGGTCTAAAAGATAAGCTTGTTTCACAAAATAGTGAAATGGAGTCACTGGAAACAAAAATTAACGAACTTCAAAATAAGTTAGATAGTGTTCAAAAAGAGAGTAGGATTGATTTTTTAACAGGTGCATTAAATAGAAGAGCATTTGATGAAGAGCTACATAAACTTGAAAAATCGTATCTTAGATATAAAAAGAACTATTCGATTGTATTTTTTGATATAGATAAATTTAAAAACATAAATGACACATATGGTCATGATGCAGGTGATTTGATAATCTCTTCATTTGGAAAATTGCTTATAAAATATAGCAGAGAGATGGATATAGTAGCTAGATTTGGTGGTGAAGAGTTTATTGTAGTATTGCCAAATACCGAAATTATAGGTGCTGTTGAGTATGCAAATAAAATAAGAGTTATTTTAGAGAGCAGTAAATTTTTATATAAAAGTTTAAAAGTTTCTGTAACTGTAAGTGCAGGAGTTAGTGAAAGAACTTTATGCAACTCATCGCAAGAGGCTTTAACAAAAGCAGATGAAGAGTTATATTTGGCAAAAAATAGTGGCAGAAATAGAGTTTATCCGCAAAAATGAGTGAATTTGAAACATTTTTAAATCAAAAACCAATCTATTATGACAAATTTGACCTCGCACGAATAAAAAAAGCTTACGAGCTACTAAAACCTCTCATAAACTTAAAATATGTAATTCATCTAATTGGCACAAACGGCAAAGGAAGTACGGGCAGATTTTTAGCAACATATCTGCACAATTTAGGCTTTAAAGTTGGGCATTATACATCACCTCATGTTTTAAAATTTAATGAAAGAATTTGGATACATGGAGCTGATATTGATGATAATCATTTAAATACTCTTTTTGAAAAACTCAATTCACTCCTTCCAAAAGATATTATTGAAGCTTTAAGCTACTTTGAATACACAACACTTTTATCATTTTTAGCATTTGACAATTTTGATTTTTGCATTATAGAAGCAGGACTTGGTGGGGAGTTTGATGCAACAAATGTTTTAACAAAAGATATTTCCATTTTGACAAACATAGGCTATGACCATCAAGCTTTTTTAGGCGACACTCTAAAAAGTATCACTACAACAAAACTAAAATCTGTAAATAAAAAGTTGATAGTTTCAAACCAAACATATAGCGAAGTTTTGGATATTGTAGATGATTTTTGCAAAACAGACAATATTGAAAAAATCGAAATTGATTTTAGTAGAGAGTTTAAAGAGAAAATTTTAAATTTTTGCAAACAAAATTTACTCTCATCATATCTAGCCTTAAATTTAGAAACTGCCTTAAAAGTGGTGAAATGTCTAAATTTAGAGATTGATTTGAAATATGTAAATGGCTTTAAAATAAGAGGTAGATTTGAAAAAATAGCTAAAAATATAATAGTCGATGTTGGGCATAATGAGTTGTCAGCTATCATGATAAAGCAAGAGCTTAATGATAAAAAAATAAATCTAATCTACAACTCACTTGATGATAAAGATTATAAAAAAATCATCTCAATTTTAAAAGATAATATAAAAGAGCTTTTAATCATTCCAATAGATAGTGCCAGAGCTGTAAAATTAGATAAATTGTTTGAAGAGTTACATGAATATAATCCAAAACTATTTATTGATATAAAAGATGATGAAGAGTATTTAGTTTTTGGTTCATTTGTTGTGGTTGAAACTTTTTTGAGATGGTTTGAGAAAGAGTAAATTAAAAAAGTAAGGTAATACATGACAAAACCTTTGCAACTTAACTTATTTGATTTTGCTTGTGAACATAGTTCTAATACATTTAAAGCAATAGACCTGTTTGCTGGAATTGGAGGAATTAGGCTTGGATTTTCTCAAGCTTTTGGAAAAAACTTAAAATTTGTATTTTCTAGTGAGATAGATAAATATGCAAAAGAGACCTACTATGCAAATTTTGGTGAAATACCTCATGGCGATATAACTGTAATTGATGAATTAGATATTCCAAATCATGATATTTTATTAGCTGGATTTCCTTGTCAAGCTTTTTCAATTGCTGGAAAGAGATTAGGATTTGAAGATACAAGAGGAACACTATTTTTTGAGGTAGCAAGAATAATTAAACACCATAAACCAAAAGTTGTATTCTTAGAAAATGTTAAAGGTTTTGTAAATCATGATAAAGGTAATACTTTTAAGGTTGTAAAAGAGACATTAGAAGAGCTTGGATATAGAGTTTTTGCGAAAGTTTTAAATGCTAAAGATTTTGGAGTTCCACAAAATAGAGAGAGAATTTATATTGTTGGATTTTTGGATAAAACGATAGAGTTTGAGTTTCCAAAGGCTTTACAAAAAAATATAAAAGTTGGAGATATTTTAGAAAAGAGTGTTGATGAAAAATATACAATTTCAGATAGACTTTGGGCTGGACATCAAAGAAGGAAAATAGAACACAGAGCAAAAGGAAATGGTTTTGGATATTCTTTATTTAATGGAAATTCAAGCTATACAAGCACAATAAGTGCGAGATATTACAAAGATGGTTCTGAAATTTTAATAGAACAAGGGTTGCGAAATCCAAGGAAACTAACTCCAAGAGAAGCTGGACGACTGCAAGGTTTTAGTGATGATTTTAAAATTGTTGTGAGTGATGTTCAGATTTATAAACAATTTGGCAATAGTGTTTGTGTGCCAGTAATTAAAGCAATTTCAAAAGAGATAAAAAAACATATTTTATAAGGATAATAAAATGGGAATTGAAAAAATTAAAATAGAAAAATATAAATTTGATATAAACTTAAAATTTTATTTTATCTTGAAATACCTTTTAAAAGCATCTCTAAATGATAAAGATATACATAAAGTTTTAGAACTTTATTCACTAAACAAAAATATCTCACTCAAAAAAGCTTTAATAAGTAATTATGAAAAATTTTTTGGAAAAACAAAATCAGGATTAAAAAAAGTAGAGTTTTTAAGTGATATTTTAGATTTATTGGAAAATGATTTAGATATAGAACTCTTTATTTTTTCACTAAAGCTTGTTGCTATAAAACCTCTTTTATTACAAGAAGCAAAAACAAGAGATTTATTAGATAGCTCTAAATTACCAACACTTAATCCCCTCTCTTTAGCATATGATAAAATTACAACTTTTACTCCTTATTCAACAAGAGTTAGTGGTGCTTTGTTGTCACTAATATTTTTTGACAAATTAGAAAATAAAGATACAGTTTTTTTATCTAACGATACAACAGAGTTTTTAAAAGAACTTTCATATGAAGCAATTAAATTAAAAAATGTTGGAGTTGAGCCAAACCAAATTTTTATGTTAATGTTTAGTGAAAGTATTAATCAATCAATTACAAGTGATAGTGGCTCAAGTTATGAAGATAGAATTTTATCTGTCTTAAAAAATATTGGAATAGATGAAGATAAAATTTCAAAAACTCACGATAAAAACGATAGCTCTACCGAATTTGATTTTTTCTTTGAGTTAGATGGTAAAACTTATGGAATAGGTGCAAAAAGAACTTTGAGAGAACGATATAAACAATTTATCAAAACTGCTCAAATGACAAAAATTGATGTAATGATTGAGATAACTTTGGGAATAGACCTTACAGAAGAAAAAGTAAAAGCCATTAGAAATCACAACATTTATCTTTTTGTGGCTGATGAGGTTTATATCTCGAATAAATATTTACAAAAAATAGATGGTATTTACAGTGCAAAAAAATTAAATTTAGAAACATTAAAACAGTTGAAATAATTTTTACTCTCAACACTAAGGACTTAAATGTACCAATCAAAATTTTATGAATACCTAAAAGGTGGTGTGGTAGCTGATATTGTCATTGTAAAAGATGATAAAGTTTCGCAAAATTTGGCTGATGTTGCTAGATTTTGTAAATATGAGCCGTTTATTTTGCCAGATTTTAGGGCAAAAATGGGTGATGATTTACGAAGTTTTAAAGATGAGTTAAGCTCTATTTTGACTACACTCAATAGATACTATCATGATAACTACTCAAAAAAAATAATAATCACAACACTCAATACAATCACAAAAAGTTACCCAAAAATCGAGCTTTTCAAACAACATAAAATCTCATTTGGGGATAAAATTGATTTAAAAAATTTTAAAAATATGCTTTACTTTTTTGGGTATGAGTTTGTGGATATTGTTGAAGATGTGGGTGAGGTCTCTATTCGAGGGGATATTATTGATATTTATTCGCCAAATTTAAATCATCCTGTTAGGATTAGTTTGTTTGATGATGAGTGTGAGAGTATTCGATATTTTGATGAGCAAAATCAAAAGAGTTTTGAAGGTGAAGTTGAGTTTGTGACCATCTTTCCAGCTTTGTTTGGGTTTGATGAGAATATGCATGAAGATGTTTTAAAAAGAGTTGAAAAAAGCCCATTTGATAGCTTTTTTAGGGATATTCATTCGCTTGGATTTTGGTATTTAGAAAAGCTTTCTGTAAGCTTACTTGAAAATTTTAGTGTGATTTTACTTGAAAATTTAAAATCTGAAATTGATGACATTTGCTATTTTGATGAGAGTATAAACAGTGGTAAGTTAAAATCTCTAAAAGTCATAAGTGAGGCTAAAAAGTATAAAGATTTAGTTTATCCACAAAATATAAAAGAGTTTTTGGGTTTTCATGAAGATAAAAAAATCACTATTTTGGCATCAAATGTTGCGATTTTAAAGCAACATGAAGTTGAACATCTAAATTTTATTGAGTCAAATTTAGTAGTAAATTTAATCTCTAGCGATGAAATAATCTTATCACTAAATAAAAAACAAAAAAGTAAAGCTAAAAAAGCTCCGACTATTTTGGTTGATGATTTGAAAGTTGGGGATTTTGTCGTTCATGAAGAGTATGGAATAGGGCTTTTTGAAGAGATTAGACAAATTAGAGTTTTAGGTGGAGTTAGAGATTTTATAGCACTAAAATATCTAAATGATGATGTTTTACTACTGCCTGTTGAAAATTTGCATTTGATTGATAGATATATTGGTGGTTCTAGCGAAATTCCAATTTTAGATAAGCTTGGTAAAGGTAGCTTTGCGAAACTCAAAGAGAAGGTCAAAGATAGGCTGTTTGCGATAGCTGGTGAGATTGTAAATATGCATGCAAAAAGGGCTTTGGTCGATGGAATAAAAATCGAAGTAGATGATTTTGAGATTAGTCAATTTCAACAAAGTGCAAATTTTGAATACACAAAAGACCAGATAAAAGCGGTTAGTGAGATACTATCTGATTTGCAAAGTGGTAAGGTGATGGATAGACTGCTTAGTGCTGATGTTGGATTTGGCAAAACTGAAGTGTGCATGAATGCCATGGTTGCAGTTTGCAGAGGTGGTTATCAAGTTTGTATGGTAGTGCCAACGACATTACTTTCAAACCAACACTTCAAAAGCATATCTCAAAGGCTCTCACATTTTGGATTTAAAATCGCAAAAATCGATAGATACACAACTCCAAAAGAGAAAAAAGAGATAGTTGCAAATGTTGAAAATGGGACTATTGATATTTTGATAGGAACTCATGCGATTTTTGGAGTGAAATTTAAAAATTTAGCTCTTTTAGTCATTGATGAAGAGCATAAATTTGGAGTCAAACAAAAAGAGACTCTAAAAAATATCTCTGCTGATATTCATCTATTGTCCATGAGTGCCACACCAATCCCTAGAAGCCTAAATCTAGCACTTTCATCAATAAAAGGGCTTTCGCAGATACTCACACCACCTGAAAATAGAGTAGGGGTTAGAACTTATGTAAAAGAGCAAAATAACGGAGTTGTTAAAGAGGCAATTTTAAGAGAACTTAGACGAGGTGGGCAGGTTTTTTATATTTTTAATAAAATAGCCTCAATCGAACAAAAAAAAGAGCAACTTTTAAAACTGTTGCCAAATTTGAAAATTTTGATTTTACATTCGCAAATAAGTGCTGTTGATAGTGAAAAAGAGATAATAAAATTTGAAAACAGAGAGTATGATTTACTTCTTTCTACATCTATCGTGGAGTCTGGAATTCATATGCCACAGGTAAATACTATTTTGGTTGATAATGCAAATAATTTTGGAATGGCTGATTTGCACCAGCTAAGAGGCAGGGTAGGGCGAGAGAATAAAGAGGGATTTTGTTACTATCTAGTTGAAGATAAAGAAAAATTAACAATTGAAGCTAAAAAAAGGTTGATTGCACTTGAATCAAACTCATTTTTAGGAAGTGGGACGGTGTTGGCTTATCATGATTTAGAGATTAGAGGTGGCGGAAATATCATCGGCGAAGACCAAAGTGGGCATATAAAACATATCGGTTATTCGCTTTATTTGAAAATGCTTGAAGATACGATAAACAAATTTAGCAAAAATAGTGAAGTGGTACAAAAAGAGTGCGATATAAAACTAACTATCACTGCTTATATTTCAAGTGAAGTTGTGAGTGAAGATAGATTGAGACTTGAGCTTTATAGACGGCTTAGCAAATGCAAAAGTGCTTTTGAAGTGCGAGAGATAGAGGGTGAGATGATTGATAGATTTGGCAAACTGGACACCCCTACAAAACAATTTTTAGAACTTATCGTGATAAAGATTTTGGCGATTTCAAAAGGTATAAAA
>JACAEZ010000148.1 GCA_013388565.1 Campylobacterales bacterium
GTAGGATATTTCTTTACCACTTTTGATAAAACTAAATGAGCAGATTTTGTATCATGAATATTAGCAGCATGAACAACTACCGCAAGTAGATTTCCTATTGTATCTACTACAATATGTCTTTTTCTACCTTTTACTTTCTTTCCACCATCATACCCACAATCTTCTCTTGCTAGTGTAGTTTTGGTACTTTGAGAATCTATTATACCGTATGTAGGTGTATCAGTTTTATTGTTTTTTTTCGATGTAGTTCATTTATAGTATCTAATGCTTTATCCCAAATACCATATCTATTCCATTGGCTATAGTAGTCATATACACTATTCCAAGGAGCAAAACATTTTGGTAGCATTCTCCATTGTATTCCTGTTTTAACTACATACATTATTGCATTAACTATATCTCTTCTTTTATGTGTAGGTTTTATACCTCTATTATCTCTTCTATCAAAAAAGTGTTTTACTAGTTCCCACTCTTGGTCTGTCAAATCGCTATCATACATCTCTTTAACCTTTCCTGTTTTTAGAAATATCCTAGCAATTTACATTCCAAATCTGTTGCTTTTTTCTCAAACAGGGTCTTAGATTTTACATCTAAACAAAATAAAAAACATTGGTAGAAAAATTGTTGATACCTCTTATGACATTATTGAAGCTTTAACTTTATTAAATATGACGAGATTGAAATATGGTCTTATTAGGTCAGGCTAAATCTTATTAAGTTTCATTATATTTTATAAGATATTGGTTAGAAGCGGAATGGGGTATATTACGAACTTAAGAAAACTAATTATTTTTTTTAAGCTTTGTTTTGAAGTAGTGAAAAAGTTATTAATGGTGTTATTAGATTTTATCGAGATAGAATATATGAAATTTTTAGCAGAATGTATATTATGTTAACCAATATATTCTTATACCATTTTATATAGCTATTTTAATTAACTTTGATATTAATTTAGGTAGAATTTTGCTCTTTATAAAAATTTCAAGGACATTTATCAATGTTAGATATTGGATTTTCAGAACTTTTATTTATTGCAATTATTGCGATTATATTTCTAGGGCCAGAGAGACTTCCTGAAGCTATGGTTAAAGTAGCAAAACTTTTTAAACAGATAAAAAAATATGTAACTACTGCAAAAGATACACTTGAAGAAGAGATGAAAATTAGTGAAATAAAACAAGAAGCTATTGATTATAAAAAGAAATTTGAAGAGGCTAATGAAGAGTTAGCTAAAGTAAAAAATTTGACAAATTTAGATGGTATTAAAACAGAGTTTGAAGAAATCTTAAATAATGATAAAAATGAAACTATTAAAAGAGAAAAGGTGGACTTTACTAAATTGAAAGAGCAACAAGATTTACAAAAATCAAAGGATTTAAATGTTTGAAGATTTAAAACCTCATATAGCTGAACTTAGAGAAAGGCTTGTTTACTCTATTTTAGCACTGCTTGTTGCATTTTTTATATGTTTTGGTTTTTGGGAAATTATTTTAGAGTGGATGGTAGCACCTTTAAAAGAGTCTTTACCAAAAGGAAGTGATGTAATATTTACTAAAGTTGGTGAGGCATTTTTTACTGCTTTAAAAGTTTCGTTTTTTACTGGCTTTATTCTCTCTTTACCTGTTATTTTTTGGCAATTTTGGATGTTTATAGCTCCAGGATTATATGAAAATGAAAAAGTTTTGGTTATTCCATTTGTTGTATCTGCATCATTAATGTTTTTTTTAGGTGCAATGTTTGCTTATTATGTTGTTTTTCCAATTGGTTTTAGTTATTTGGTAAATTTTGGTAGTCAATTATTTACTGCATTGCCTAGTATAGGTGATTATGTTACATTTTTTGCAAAGCTGATGATTGGTTTTGGTATATCATTTGAACTTCCTGTTTTGACATTTTTCTTAGCAAAATTGGGGCTTGTAGATGATAAATCGTTAAAAGATTTTTTTAGATATGCTATTGTTATTATTTTTATAGTTGCTGCTGTTTTAACACCTCCTGATGTTATTAGCCAGTTTTTAATGGCAATTCCTTTGATAATTTTATATGGGGTTTCTATTTTGATAGCTAAAGCTGTAAATCCATATCAAGAACCTGATGAAAAAATAGAAGAAACTATAGACGATGAGGAGTAATTTAGACCCACTAAAAAGCTCTTCATATGACTACTTTTTACCAAAAGAGCTTATAGCAACCTACCCTGCTTCTCCTAGAGATTTGGCAAAATTATTGGTCTATTTTAAAGATGAAGATAAAATAGTCCATTCTACTTTTAATAAAATTTTAGATTTTATACCTCAAAATTACTCATTCATTTTTAATAATACAAAAGTTGTAAAAGCTAGAATTTTTGGGATTAAACAAACTGGTGGAAAGGTAGAATTACTATTAAATAAATCTCTACCCTACTCTTCTTTTAGTGTATTTATCAAAGGTAAAGTAAATATTGGCACAAAGTTGTTATTTGACAACAACCTTTCATGTATTGTTGAAGAGTTAGTTGCTGATGGTAGTAGAATAGTAAAATTTTATAAAAATGATAAATTATTAGAACATTTTGAACTCTTTAATATGTTAGAAAACATCGGTCATATGCCACTTCCACCATATATTGATAGAGATGATGAAATAAATGATGAGATAAATTATCAAAGTGTATTTGCAAAAACAAGTGGTGCAGTTGCTGCACCAACTGCCTCTTTACATTTTACTCATGAACTATTTGAACAAATAAAACAAAAACATGGAACATATTTTGTTACACTTCATGTTGGTGCTGGAACATTTAAGGGTGTTGAAGTTGAGGATATTTTAAATCATAAAATGCACTCTGAATATTATGAAATAGAAGATGAAACTGTAAAAATAGTCGAAAGTTCAAAAAAAATTGTAGCTGTAGGAACTACTGCTACTAGAACAATAGAACATTTTTATAGAACAAACATAAAATCAGGTGAAGCTGATATATTCTTAAATGAGTTTAATAAACCGCAACGAGTAGATGCAATAATTACAAATTTTCATTTACCAAAATCAACATTAATTATGCTTGTAGCATCATTTATAGGTATTGAAAAAACTATGGAAATTTATGATATAGCTGTTAAAAATGGTTACAGATTTTATTCGTTTGGTGATGGAATGCTTATAATATAAGGAGTTTTATGGCTATAGATGTAAAAATTATTTCAAATGAAGTTATTAAAGTTTTAAGTGGTTTAGATGTTGTTACTACTAAAATTTTTAATTCTGTGTTTGAAAATGTAGCTTTAAAATATGGAGCAAAAAAAGAGTCTATTTTAAAAATGGTTGATGAAGAGTCTGAAAAAAGTTTAATAGCTCATGTAAATAAGTTGCTTGAAATAGAGTCTAAAACAGAAATAAAATTGAGTGAACTATCAAAAAATACAGAATCTGCGATAAATGCCATCATGAAGAAAGATTTAAAAGAGCTTGATTTAATACATAAACAGTTAATAAAAATAAAAGATTATAAAAATGATATTGAAAAAGCTTTATATGTAGATGAATTGACAGGTTTTTATAACAAAAAGTATATATTTGACAAAATATTATCAAAAGAGAATGGTTCATTTAAAAATGCTGGTTTGGTTGTTTTGATAGATATTAATGAATTAAGGCATATTAATAATGAATACGGAATGGATATTGGTGATAAGGTTTTAGTTTTATTTTCTTACATGATAGAAAAAACCATAGGTGATAAATTCAAGATTACTACTGCTAGGTTTGGTGGTGATGATTTTTTGGTTTTTACAAATGAAAGTTCAAAATATAAAGATTTGATAGAGTTGATGAATACATTTAAACGAACATTTTTATCTAAAAAAATAAAATATAAAGATTATGAGATAAAGGTCACATTTTCATATGGTATTGGCGAATATTTTAAAGGTGACCAATTTAGTACAATTATAAGTAATGCGAACAAATCTCTCCAAAAAAATAAAAAAACTCAAGTAGTAGGAAGGTGATATTCATGAAAAAAATATGTTTAATTTTACTGTTTATTTTATCTTTAAATGCAGATGTTAAAGATATATATCCTGATATTCATATATTAAACTCAAACATAAAAATATTTGACATTAGAACAGAGAGTGAGTGGAAAGATACAGGTGTTATAAAAAACTCTATTTTACTTACATTTTTTGATGAAAAAGGTATGTATGATGCAAAAGGATTTTTAACAGAATTAAATAAAAATATAAAACCAAATGAAGAGTTTGCTATAGTGTGTAGAAGTGGTAGCAGAACAAAAAGTGTTAGTAGCTTTCTAGGGCAACTTGGATATAATGTAATCAATTTTCAAGGTGGTATTTTGTATATAAAAAATTTGGATTATAAGCTAACAAAAGTCAAATAAAAGTCAAATTTTGAATACAACCGCCCTACTCTCTTTTGATGAAGAAAATCAAAAACAGTTAGAAATGCTTGAAGCAAAAATCAAAAAAAGTATATATTATAAAGACTCTTTTGCTATTTTAACTACTCATGAAGGTTATACACTAAAAGGGTATTTAATAGATGATATAGAACAATTAATTGATACAAAATTA
>JACAEZ010000048.1 GCA_013388565.1 Campylobacterales bacterium
AAAGCAGTTGATGGTATTCATGATGTAACTTTAGAGAGTGTTAAAATATCAAATGGTTCTGGGAGTGGGATTGGTGTTTTAGCTGAAATTATAAATAAAAACTCTGATAGAATTGGAGCAACTGCTTCATGGAAAGTTGAGAGTATTGGCAATCAAGCCGTACAATCTGGTACTATAAGTGACCTTAATATAAATGGTATTACTATTGGAACAATTACAGATGTAAGAGTTGGAGATGCAGATGGTAAGTTACTTGCTGCTATTAACAATGTAAAAGACCAAACTGGTGTAGAGGCTAGTATAGACCAAAGAGGTAACTTAGTATTAAATTCTATTGATGGTAGAGGGATTGTTGTAAGTGCAAGTAATGGTATCAGTATTGCTGGTATGAGTGGTGGTGGTGAAGAAAATTATGGTAAATTAACTCTTACTAGAATGGATGCTAGAGATATTATTATAAGTGGTACAAATGTTTCAGGTGCTGGGTATCATGCAGCTGCAACTGTAGCTGAAACTACAATAAATCTTAGAACTATAAAAGGTAACTTTACAGTTGACCAAGCTTGTGCGATGGGTGCTCACTCATACTCTAGTTCAAGTGTATTATCTGCGAATGTTGCTACAAGTGGTATGGGTGCAGGGGTAACTACAATGGTTGGTGCTCAAATGGTTATGGCGATAGCTGATACATCTATGAAAATGCTAGATAAAATCAGAAGCGATTTGGGTTCTGTTCAAAATCAACTTGTTGCAACAGTAAATAATATATCTATTACACAAGTGAATGTAAAAGCATCAGAAAGTGCAATTAGGGATGTTGATTTTGCAGCTGAAAGCGCAAATTTCTCTAAATTTAACATTTTGGCACAATCTGGAAGTTATGCTATGAGTCAAGCAAGTGCTACTCAACAAAATGTTTTAAGATTATTACAATAGTAATTACTCTTAAAAAAATCTCCAAAAAGCCCTTTTTTTGGGCTTTTTTATTAGTTATAAAATATTATGTAAAGTTGCAGCTTTTTTCATCCACTCTTCTAGCTCTTCATAATTTTCATCTTTTATCATGCATTTTGCTTTTTTCAACTCATTTTCAAAAATTTCAATAGACTCTATTACAAAATTTTTATTCTGTTTAAATATGTCACTCCACATAATAGGACTACTTTTTGCAATTCTACTCATATCTTTAAATCCACCAGCAGCTAAAGTTAATATACTTTGAGGCTCTTCTTGACTCAATACACTATTTGCCAAAGCATAACTTATTGCATGAGGTAAATGCGATATAAAAGCTGCATGTCTATCATGTTCATAAGCTTTCATGTACTGTATTCTCATCTTTAATTTTGAAAAAATATAAATTGCTAAATCCCTTTGCAACTCTCCACTATCTTCTAAATCACATAAAACAACAACCTTATTTTCATATAAAGATTTTATAGCAGCAGTCGGACCAAACTTCTCTGTTCCTGTCATTGGATGTGATGCTACAAGATTTTTTCTAATTTCTAACGGAGTTTTTACTACAATTTGCTCTTTTGTGCTACCTAAATCTATGATAGTTGTATCACTTTTTATATCTTTTAAATTTTGTAAAATACTAATAATTGCCTCAACAGGTATAGCTAAAATAATTACATCATAATTTTTTATTTCATCAAACTCTATCAATTTATCAACTAAAGATAATTTTTGTGCTTCTATTTGATGAATTTGATTTTTATCAAAACCAGCAATCTCTTCAAATATACCACACTCTTTTAAAGTAATACCCATAGAACCACCCATCAAACCAAGACCCACAATAGCACACTTCATGAAAGCTCCTTTTAAATTATTTAATAAATGTATTTTAATTTAATTTTTCTTGATAATATATATTTACATAAATATCTCAACAATTTCATCTCTTTCCATTTCTAACAAATACCTTATAAGATAAGACCTAACCAGACTGTATAATACCATATTTCAATCTCATCATGTTTAATAAAGTCAAAGCCTCAGTAATACTCAACCACCAAGTACTACCTACCCAAACTCATCATAAAACCCCATTTATATTTGAATTGATATAGCTTATAAAATGTTAGCATGAAATCATATAGAAAGACTTCAGTTAAAGCTTGAAAGATTTGCTATAATAAAAATATAATAAATTAAAGTGTATTACACCTAAAAAACAGAGGTTATCTTGATAGAAATTAACATTTTAAAAAAGCTAAATGGTGCAATGGGTGAGATGGAGCTAAATGTAAATTTGGAGATTAAAAAAGGAGATTTTTTAGCTCTTTATGGTCAAAGTGGAAGTGGAAAAACTACGATTTTACGAATTTTGGCTGGACTTGAAAAGTGTGATAGTGGTAAAATTGTTGTTGAAGAGAGTGTTTGGGTTGATAAAAATATAAATTTACTACCGCAAAATAGAGAAATTGGATTTATGTTTCAAGATTATGCACTTTTTCCACATATGACAATTATGCAAAATTTGCTTTATGCCTTTAAAGACAAAAATCGTGCTTTGGAAATACTTGAAATAGTAGAGTTAAGTGAGCTTAAGGATAGATACCCAAATGTGCTTTCAGGTGGGCAAAAGCAAAGAGTGTCTCTAGCTAGAGCTTTGATGAGAAATCCAAAAATATTGCTCCTTGATGAGCCTTTGTCTGCACTTGATGTGGCTTTGCGAACAAAACTTCAATCAAAAATCTTAGAACTTCATAAAAGATTTGATTTAACAACAATTTTAGTCAGCCACGACCCAAGCGAAATTTATAAACTTTCAAATCGAGTAATTGCGATTTCTAACGGAAAAGTTATAAACGATGGTTCGCCAAAAGATATACTTTTAAAAAGTAAAAACTCTCAAAAATTCTCATTTGAGGGTGAAATTTTGGATATTATAAAAAACGATGCGATATTTATCGCAATAGTTGCTATTGGAAGTCAGATTGTAGAAATTACAATTGACTCTCATGAAGCGAGTAGTTATAAAATTGGGGATATTGTAAATATTGGAACAAAAGCTTTTATTCCAATTATTAAAGCTATAAAACAATAATATTAAAAATATAGTGGTAGTTGTTGTAATTAAACTAATTTATATGATATTTCATGCCAATATTCTTAATTTTTTAAAATTAATATATATTATTAAGGTTTATAAAAATAGAATTTCACAATCAATTAAATCATTTAATTGGTAAATTTATATCAAAAGGTATATTCATGAAAAAAGTTGCTGGTTTTTTGTTTGCTTGTCTGTCATTTTACCAAGTTATTTGTTTGCAGTTGGTGCAATAGCTGTAGATGACGAGGTTTGAGATAAAGCTGATAATGTGGGTTATTATGTTTCTGTTGGTGAAGAGTCTGAAATAGCTGCTAAAAATGTTGCTTTGAAAGGTTGTAAAGAGATAGGAAATAAAAATTGTCAAATAGCAATTACATTTACAAAGTGTGGAGCTTATGCAACATCTAAAAAATATAGTGGTGCTGGTGCAGGAGCTACAAGGGAAATAGCAACAAATAAAGCACTTGATGAGTGTGGTGATGCTACTTGTAAAGTTGCTGTAGCAGAGTGTGAAGAGTAAACATATTTATCGTGGTTTTATATGCCACGACAAATATTTATCTTAAATAATAGTCAAATTAGTTATTTTAAAATAGCAATTAATAAGGGTTTCAATTAATATTATGAATATAATAGCTTTATACGATGGCAAAATAGGTCATGAAAATCAGACAAAAGGGCTTTTAAAAGAGCTGAAAAAGATTAGAAATATAACTGTTTTTGAGATAAAATCGAATGTAAAATCAAAATTTTATCTTTCATTTTTGAGGTTTTTAATAAATTATTTAAATGTAAAATCACTGAAATTTATCTCTTTTTTTTACACAAACTTTGAACTTCCAACTTCTAACATTGATTTTATAATATCTTCAGGTAAAGAGACAATACCGTTAAATGTGGCATTGAGCCACTATTTTAAATCTAAAAATATATTTATTGGAAGTAGTAGAAATTTTAATCATGAGATGTTTTATAAAATTTTATCTGTTACAAATTTAGGTTTTGAAAATAATATTGTTTTAGATGTCCCATTTTCGTTAGTTGAAATTGATAATTCAAAAACAAAGAATGATATATTTTGCTTGTTGGTTGGTGGTGATGGTAGTGGTTATAAATATGATGAAATTGATTTTTTGCATTTAATAAATTTAATAACAACTTTAGCAAAAAGTAAAAACATTAAATGGGTTATAACAACCTCAAGAAGAACTCCAAAACTTTTAGAAGAGGCTTTAGAGGGCTTAGATAAAGAGTATATTGAAGAGCTTGTAATTTTTAATAAAGAGCCAAAAAAGTGTTTGAGTGAATTTTTATCAATTGCTACTAAAATTTTTGTAACAGAAGATAGTGCTTCTATGATTGGTGATGCTATTAGTTCTAAAAAAGAGGTTTTTACACTCAAACCAGAAACTATTTTGCAAAATAGTGATTATTTGAGTTTGTTGGATAAATATGAACAAAAATGGTTTTTAAAAAGGGTTTGTTTGAGTGAGTTTAATCTTGATAGTTTTCAATTTGAAAATTGTAATAAAAATTTAAATGTAGAAAATATTTTAAAAGAGTTGTTTTGAAAATTGCAATTAGTGTTACAAATTTGGGTTTTGGAGGAGGGGAGCGATTTGCTTTAAATTTGGCAAATTCGTTTTATAAATGTGGTCATGAAGTTGTTTTAATTTTGATAGAAGATTTTATCAAAATTGATGTTTCAGATGTAAACTTTGAGATACACTCATTAGTAAATAGTAAAATTTATAGAAAGTTTTACAAAAAAACATATCCTATCTCAAAATATTTGTTGATAAATAGATATAAAAAGCTATTAAAAAAGTTACAGATAGATAAAAAATTTGATGTAATTATCTCAAATTTAGAAGGAAGTGATTATATAGTATCTGCTTTAAATCTTAAAAATTCACTGTTTGTCCTTCATGGGATTGTTTCAAAAGAGCTTGAAATACTTCATGAAAGGGGTAAAAAGAGTAGGGCGATTAAAAAAGAGCAAAAATATAAAGCTATGTATGAAAATAAAAATTTAATTGCTGTATCAAATGGTGTGAAAAATGACTTTTTAAATAATGTTTTTATAAAAGCTAAATCCGTTACAACGATTTATAACCCTTTTGATTTTGAAGAGATTAGAAAAAAATCAAATGAATTAAATAACTCTTTGCCAAATTTTCCTTTTTTGCTTTTTGTAGGAAGATTTGCTAAAGAAAAAAGGGTTGATATTTTATTTGAAGCTTTAAATTTGTTAAATAGTGATTTGAAACTTGTCATGCTAACAGATAGTTCAAAAGAGTTAGATTGGTTGATTAAAAAATATAATCTTGAAAATAGAGTTTTTGTTTTAGGATTTCAAACAAATCCATACTGTTTCATGAAGAGTGCTAAGTTGGTTGTTTTAAGCTCAAAACGGGAAAGTTTGGCAAATGTATTGATAGAATCCCTTATTTGTGGAAGTTTGGTTGTTAGTACAGATTGTGATGTTGGTCCTAGAGAGATTATGATAAATGAGTTGTCACAATTTTTAGCAAAAGTCAATAATCCATCTTCCTTAGCCCAAAAAATTGAACTTGCATTGATTAAAAATGTAGATATAAATGAAGATGATTTGAAAAGATTTGAGTATAAAAATATTTGTACACAGTATATAAAATTAATAGAAGATATTCAAAAGGAAGACAATTGAATAAAGAGTTAAAAATAGGTGTAGTTGTTACAAATTTAGCAGGAAGTGGGGCTGAAAGAGTTGCTTTAAATTTAGCTAAATTTTTTCATAGATTTGGTTTAGATGTTCATTTGATACTACTTGAAGATTTAATAAAATATGATTTATCAAACATTGATTTTAAACTGCATTCACTCACAAAGAGTAGAAAATTTTATAAAAAATTATCAATTTTTGGTGATTTCTTACTCTCTTTAAAGTTTAAAAAATTGATAAATTCATTGGAAAATGATAAAAAATTTGATTTAATAATCTCAAATTTACCAGCAAGTGATAGTGTCGTTTCATTTAGTGGTTTTAAAAAAGCAATTTATATTATTCACAATACATACTCCAAAGAGTTTGAAAATTTCTCATTGTTAAAATCATTTTGGAAAAAGTTGAAGTATAAAAAAATTTATGATGATAAAGTGTTGGTTTGTGTTTCAAAGGGTGCTGAAGTTGATTTGATTAATAATACTCTAATAAAACCAAAATATATAACAACAATTTATAATCCATTTGATTTTGAAGAGATAAGAGAAGAGTCACAAAATAGTGATGAAAATTTGCCAAATTATGAGTATATATTGTCACCTGCTGCAAATAGAGTTCAAAAACGGCTTGATGTTTTGTTGGAAGCTTACTCAATGTTGAAAAATCCTCCAAAACTTGTACTTCTTGCAAATCCTTGCAAACAAATTGATGAGTGGATAGAAAAATATAATTTAAAAGGTAGAGTAGAGGTTTTAGGATTTCAAAAAAATCCTTATGCTTTCATGAGGGGTGCTAGATTAGTTGTTTTAAGCTCCGAAAGAGAGGGTCTTCCTACTGTTTTGATAGAGTCATTGATATGTGGCACTATGATAGTTAGTACAAATTGCCCATCTGGTCCTAGTGAAATTATGATAAATAATCTATCAAAATATTTAGCAAAAGTTAATAATCCATCTTCATTAGCCCAAAAAATAGAACTTGCATTGAGTGAAAATGAAGATATAAATGAAGAGGATTTGAAAATGTTTGATTATAAAAATGTTTGTAAAGAGTATATTGAGCTTTTTGAAAATGTGTTTTGAGTAAAAAAAAATTTACAAAAAATTGAATTTGCTATTTTAAATCTTTTGTTTAGATTTAAAAAGTAAAGTTTTAGCAACAAACAAAGTTTGTATGATGAATAATTCGGTACAATTTAAAAAAATTTTATAAATAGGGGGTTTCATGAGTGCTTTAAAAGAGAGATTGCAAAATGATTTAAAAGAGGCTATGAAAAATAAAGAGAATTTCAAAAGAGATGTTATAAGGCTGATGATGAGTGCTTTAAAACAGGTTGAAGTTGATGAAAGAAGAGAGTTGAGTGATGATGATATTCAAAAAATTCTTCAAAAGGCTGTAAAACAAAGAGAGGACTCTTTTACTCAATATAAAAATGCTTCAAGAGATGATTTGGCTCAAAAAGAATCTGATGAGATGGAGATTATAAAATCATATCTTCCACAACAATTAAGTGATGATGAGTTAGAAGTTAGGGTGAAAGCTATAATTGAGAGTGTTGGTGCAACTACCATGAAAGATATTGGTAAGGTTATGGGTGTTGCTACAAAAGAGTTATCAGGAAGTGCTGATGGAAAAAGGGTAAATGAGATGGCTAAAAAGCTACTTTCATAAATGTTACCAAAAGAGTTTAAACAATTTTCTACTCTGTTTAAATTTGGGTCTATTGAAAAAGCGATTGAATTTTATGCTGTTTTCGGTGGCTCAAATTTAGAGCTTGATGATATTTCTATCATTGACGACACTCTTTCAAATATTCTTTCAAACATTCATAAAATGACAATTTTTGACAATATAACTTTAACAGATGATGAGTTTAACTTTTTAATAATTTTGGCAAATCAAGATAGGAGAGAGTTTAGTGCTATTTCAAAGAGTGATTTAGGACAACTCAAAGGAAAAGAGATTGTTTCATCTTTAATAGATAAAAATGTGATTTTAAAGGAGTATTCAAGGGAGGAACCTTTAAAAAAAGATAAAAAGCATAAGTTGAAAAAAGAGGATAGAAGGTATCATATTCAACATAAACTAATATTTCAAACTCAATTTTTAAGATTTTATTTTACATTTATTGCTCCTTTTGTAAACAATTTTGATTTAGAGATTGTGATTAATAATATTAAACTTCAGCTTTCAAAATATATAGCTAGAACTTTTGAAAATTTGTCTAATGAGTTAATTCAAAAGATTAGTTTTGATGGTTTGAAAGTTGTTGAAAGTGGTGGCTATTGGACAAAACATGTGGAGATAGATATATTGGCAAAGTTGCAAAATAAGAGGATTATTGTGGGTGAGTGTAAATGGAAAAATAGCAAAATTTGCAAAAATATTTTAACTGAATTAAAAAGAAAATGTGAAATTTCAAATATTGAGGCTTCATATTTTACACTTTTTTCAAAAAGTGGATTTTCAAAAGAGTTGATAAATTTAAAAGAAAAAAATCTGTTTTTATTTGATTGTGACAGTTTTAGAGGACTTATTGATGATTGATGAAAAGCTTTTAAAGTCTCTTAACCCTCATGAAAAAGAGGAGTTAAAAAAGAGTTTAGAAAATTTGATAGAGCAAACTTTTATAATTGAAAAAGAGTATAAAGAGTTAAATGGTTCTTATCAGCAGTTGCAAAATCTAATATCTTCTATTATAGAGGTGTTGCCAAATGCAATTTGGGTGGTTGATGAAGTTGGTGAGATATTTTTGCAAAATTCAGAGGCAAAAAATTTAAGTCATATATTTAATTTGATAAATTTTGAACTTTTAGAAGATGAATTGGAGTATCAAAATAGGTATTTTTTGATAAAAACTTCAAAAACTGGAGATAAAAAAATTATCAGTCTTACAGATATTAGTGAACAAAAACGAAAAGAGAGACTTGTTAGCATGGGGCAAATGGCTGCACATTTAGCTCATGAAATAAGAAATCCAATAGGTTCTGTTGCACTTTTGACCTCTACACTTTTATCTAAAGCTGATATAAAATTAAAACCTCTACTTGTTGAGATAAAAAAATCTATTTGGAGAGTTGAGAGAATTGTAAAAGCTACATTGCTTTTTTCAAAAGGGTTAAATTTAAACAAAGAACCATTTTTTATTGACTCTATTGTTGAAGAGTTGGAGTCGGCAATAAATTACTACACATATACAAAAGAGATAGAGTTTAAGTTTAAACTTCCTCATGAAAAAATGGTAGCTGATTTTGATTTAATGGTCATGGTGTTTCAAAATTTTATATTTAATGCAATAGATGCAATAGAAGATGATGAGTTAGAAAGTGGAGTTGTGGAGATAGATTACTCTTTTGATAAAGATTGTCATATTTTTACAATTTATGACTCTGGGGTTCCTATTTTAAATAGTGAAATACTGTTTCAACCATTCAAAACTACAAAAACAAAAGGAAATGGTTTGGGGCTTTCATTATCACTTCAAATTATATCTGCTCATGGTGGTGAAATAACATTATCAAAAGTAAAAAAAGGGTTTGAAATAAAAATACAAAAATGACATTTGGTTTACAAAATAGTTCAATTTTCTACAATCTTGAATAGTTAAAAACCTATTTTTGGACTAATAAAGCAGTATTTAAGACGGCTTTATCTAAAATACATAGCTACATTAATGCAAGATTGATTAACTGAAGTTACTAAATAATTTTTTAGGAGTTGTGATGTTAGAGATTAGATGGCACTCGCGAGCAGGACAGGGTGCAGTTACAGGAGCAAAAGGTTTGGCTGATGTGGTTTCAAAAACTGGCAAAGAGGTACAAGCATTTGCATTTTATGGTTCGGCAAAAAGAGGAGCTGCAATGACAGCTTATAATAGAGTTGATGATAAACCTATTTTAAATCATGAAAAGTTCATGAGACCAGATTATGTATTAGTAATTGACCCTGCACTTACTTTTACTGCTGATATTACAGCAAATGAAAAAGAGACTACAAAATATATTATTACTACACACTTATCAAAAGATGAGATATTACAACTTCAACCAACACTTCAAGGCAAAGAGGTTTATGTTGTTGATTGTATGCAAATTTCTCTTGATACTATAGGAAAAGCTATTCCAAATACACCTATGCTTGGAGCATTAATTAAAATTTCTGGTATGTTTGAGATAGAGTATTTCAAAAATGCTATGAAACATGTTCTTAAAAAACTTCCACAAAAAATAATAGATGCTAACATGTTAGCAATTGAAAGAGCATATAACGAAGTAAAATAAAAAGGAATATAACATGAAAAAATATTTGGGATGGGATGAACTGATACCTGGGGCACTTTTGTTCTCATTTGATGGTGAGTGCGAAAATTCTGCAAATTTAAAACAAGAGGATAGACCTTATTCTAACTTTAACTCTTATACTGCTAATGTTGGCGATTGGAGAGTTTTAAAACCAATTTTAAATAAAGAATTTTGTATAGATTGTCAATTTTGTTGGATTTATTGTCCAGATACATCAATAATCTCTAGAGATAAAAAAATGATAGGGATTGATTATAATCATTGTAAAGGTTGTGGAGTTTGTGCAGATGTTTGTCCTACAAATCCAAAGTCGTTATTGATGTTTCAAGAACAAGTTGCAGAACAAGATGCGATTGCTAGCTGGCCCGCAAAAGATGAATCTAAAGTAGAATCTAAAAAGGATGAATAATGGCTGAAATAATGGAATTAAACGAAGTTGAGGTTTGGGATGGTAATATGGCTGCAAGCCAAGCCATGAGACAAGCACAAATTGATGTTGTTGCGGCTTATCCTATTACACCTTCAACACCAATAGTACAAAATTATGCACAATTTTTAGCAGATGGTTATATAGATGGTGAGTTTGTAATGGTTGAATCAGAACATGCTGCTATGAGTGGATGTGTTGGTGCATCTGCTGCTGGTGGAAGAGTTGCAACTGCTACAAGTAGTCAAGGTTTTGCTTTAATGGTAGAGGTACTTTATCAAGCGAGTGGGATGAGACTACCAATAGTTTTAAATGTTGTTAATAGAGCTTTAGCTGCTCCGTTAAATGTTAATGGCGACCACTCTGATATGTATTTAGGAAGAGATGCTGGATGGATAAATCTTTGCACATTTAATCCACAAGAGGCTTATGATTTAAATCTTTGTGCATTCAAAATCGCTGAAGATCATGATGTTAGACTACCAGTTATGGTACATCAAGATGGGTTTATCTCATCTCATACAGCACAAAATGTAAGACCGTTAAGTGATGAAGTTGCTTATAATTTTATAGGTGATTTTAAACCACTTAACTCTATGCTTGAGCCTAAAAAGCCTGTTACTTATGGTGTTCAAACAGAAGAGGATTGGCATTTTGAACATAAAGCAAGACAACATCATGATTTGATGGTAAATTCTGTTACTGTAATTGAAAAAGTATTTTCAGAGTTTAAAGAGCTTACTGGAAGAGAGTATAAATTTGTAGAAACATATAACATGGAAGATGCAGAAGTAGCAATAGTAGCATTAGGTACATCTTATGAGAGTGCAAAATATACATCTGATATTATGAGAAGTGAAGGTATTAAAGCTGGTGTTGTTGCTCTAAGAGTTTTAAGACCATATCCACATGAACAAATATTAAAAGCTTTAGAAAATGTAAAAGCTGTTGCAGTACTTGATAGAAGTTCTCCAAACGGTGCATTTGGTGCATTATATAATGAAGTAGTAGCTTCTATGTATCAATCAAATAATAGACCTATAGTAACAAACTATATATATGGTCTTGGTGGAAGAGATTTTACACTTGAAGATATTAAAACTATTTATTTAGAGTTAGTAGAAAATGCAAAAGCTAACAAACCGACAACACCATTACAACAATTTATCGGTCTAAGAGGACCGAAACTCTCTTTCTTTTAGGAGTCGAATATGAGTAAAGTAATTAAAAATTTAAAAGAGTTTTCTACATCAAATGATAGATATGAGGGTGCAAACCTTATGTGTCCTGGATGTGCACATAATATTATTGTTAGAGAGATATTAAATGCTACAAACGACCCATTAGTAATTGCTACTGCAACTGGTTGTTTAGAAGTTTGTTCAGCAGTTTATCCATATACTTCATGGGATGCTTCATGGATACATATTGGTTTTGAAAATGCTTCAACAGCAGTAGCTGGTGCTGAAGCTATGTATAAAGCACTAAAGAGAAAAGGTAAAATTCCAGCAGACCAAAAAGAGCCGAAATTTGTGGCATTTGGTGGTGATGGTGCTACTTATGATATAGGATTTCAATGGATAAGTGGATGTTTTGAAAGAGGTCATAACATGATGTATGTTTGTTTAGACAATGAAGTTTATGCAAACACTGGAGGTCAAAGAAGTAGTTCTACACCAATAGGTGCATCTACTACTACAAGTCCTGCTGGTAGAGTTAGTTATGGCGAAAAAATGATGAAAAAAGATATAGTTGCTATTATGGCAGCTCATGGTGCTCCTTATGTTGCACAAGTTGCTCCAAACAAATGGAAAGATATGGTTAAAAAAATACAAAAAGGGTTTGATACAAATGGACCTGTATTTATAAATGCTATGAGTGCTTGTACTACTGAATGGAAATTTCCAGCTGATAAAACTATTGAAGCAAGTGATTTAGCAGTTGATAGTCTAGTATTTCCACTTTATGAAATAGAAAATGGAACAAAATTAACTATTACATATAGACCAAAAAATATTATTCCTGTTAGGGATTACTTAGCTTATCAAGGTAGATTTAAACATCTATTTACAAAACAAAATGAACATGTTATTGAAGAGTGGCAAAAAAAAGTGAACGAAAGATGGGATTATCTACAAAGAAGAGAGGAAGCGGGAGTTTAAAACTCTCCTTCTTTTTTTTTAAATCTTAAAGAAGAGTAAATAGTTGCAAAATATTAACAAAAAAATTAGAATTATTGTAGTTACATCTTTTTTTGTCTCTTTAATCTTTGTTTTTTCATGGCTATTATTTAATAAAGAGCTTGATAATTCAAGTATAAATTTTATAATATTCTTTCAAGCTTCTATTTTTGGACTGCTTTCATATATTCTTACTCAAAAAAATTCTGAAGATAATGATAATATAGAAAATATTAACAAAGAGTTTAATAAAGCTAATATTGCACATGTTAGAATTGATAAAGATGGCTCTTTACTCTCTTTTAATAATTCATTTAAAAAGCTATTTGATTTAAAAGATGAAAATAATTTAAATTTAATATCTATATACACATTTTTTAAATTAGATAGTTCAAACATGTTAAAAGAGCAGGTTAAAAATATAAATAGCTATGAAAATGAGATACATAATAAAGAGCTATTAGCTACAAAAAATTCTAAATTTGTTTCAAATATAGCATTTTTTAATGAAAATCAAACAATTGATATATTCTTTTTTGATAAAACTGATAATAAATTGTTAAAAGAGGAGTTACAAGATTGGAAAAAAAGGTATCAATTTGTAGCTGCAGGATTTTTAGATGGTCTTTGGGATTGGAATATAATTACAAATGAGATTTTTTTAAGTAAAAAATGGAAAGAAACTTTAGGATTTGATAAGATAGATAAAGATGTTGATTTTTGGAATAGTTTTATTCATCCAGATGATAAAGATGGTGTTTTAGAACAGTTAAATAGTTGCTTTAGATTTAGAAGAAAAAATTTTAAGATTGAATATAGAGTAAAAAATTTTTTAGGTGATTATGTTTGGATACAAAATAGTGCTGAAATTGATTATGATGAACTTAGTAATCCTATTAGAATGATTGGATATTTTATTGATATAAATGAAAAAAAATCTGAAGAGTTGAAAATTAAACATAAGCAAAAAGAGTTAGAAGAGTTAAATAATAATTTAAAAAATAAGATAAAAGAGGAGCTTGAAACAAATAAACAAAAAGATTATATATTAATTCAACAATCAAGACAAGCTGCAATGGGTGAAATGATAGGTAACATTGCACATCAGTGGAGACAGCCTTTAAATGCTTTAGGACTTCTTTTGTATAACCTTCAAAGTGCATATGAGTTTAATGAACTAGACCAAGATTATTTAAATAAAGTTGTATTAAAAGGTAAAAATATTATTCAAAAAATGTCATCTACTATAGATGATTTTAGAAACTTTTTTAAACCAAATAAAGAGAAAGAGAGTTTTTTTGTAAAAGATATAATTGATGATACACTTATTTTAATAGAATCGAATTTTGTTAATACTCAAATAGATATAAAAATTGATGTTAAAGACAATTTTGAATTAAGTGGTTATCCAAATGAATTTTCTCAAGTGATTGCAAATATAATTTCAAATTCAAAAGATGCTATTTTAGATAAAAATATTAAAAATGGAAAAATAGAGATTATTATCTCAAATGAAGGAAGTTTTGGTTCAGTTATTATTAAAGATAATGGTGGTGGTGTATTACCTGAAAATCTTGAAAAAATTTATGACCCATATTTTACAACTAAAAAAGACTCTAAAGGTACTGGAATTGGTTTATATATGTCAAAAATGATTATTGAAGATAATATGGATGGAAAAATTAGTTCTATAAATTCTGAAAATGGATTATTGACTAAAATATTGTTACCATTTAGGAATAATCATGACAAGGCTTGAATTAAAAAATAGATTAAATATTTATAATGTTTTATTTGTGGAAGATGATAAAGTTATTTCAGAAGAGATGGTTGAATTTTTAGGTAGATTTTTCAAAAATGTTTACTATGCAAATAATGGTGCTGATGCAATAGAACTTTTTAAGCTTCATGATATAAGATTGGTTATAACTGATATAAAAATGCCTACATTAGATGGTTTAGAAATGGCATTAGTATTGAAAGATTTAAATCCAAATATTCCTATAATAACAATTACAGCACATAATGAGATAGATATGCTTGAAAAGATTAAAGAGTGTAAAATAGATTATTATATAGGAAAACCATTTGAACCAAATAAACTTATAGAGAAGTTTATTGAAATTGTAAATAATGACAAAATATAAAACTTTTTTTAAATTAATAACATTTTGTCCAAATCTTCAAATAGGGGTTGTTTCAGATAGTGTTGATACTCAACTTGTATTAGAGCTATCTAAAGAGTTATTTTTACATGAAGGCATTTTAAATTTATATGAAATTAGTGATGAGACTATATCAATAATTCATAACATGAAGTTACAAAATGTAAATGTAACAAAAATATTAAATATTAATGAACTAGAACTTCCATCTCGTGAGTTTGAATTTATAATAGTTATAAACTGTTTTGAACAGAGTGATTTTGAAAAATTACTTACTAAATGTTACAACTCATTAGAATTAGTAGCAGATATTGCAATAATTGAAAAAAATAATCATGTAGAACAGATAAAAGATGTACTTGATATTACAAATTTTAAATCACCAAATGAGATAGATATACTAGAAAATAGTTTTTTAGTAAAAGCAAAAAAACTTCAAATGTGGTGTAACTAACATTAAAACTTTAACAAATGATGGCACATACACTATGTATAGTGAACATTTTAGCGAACATTATCATAGTGTAAAAGATGGTGCATTAAAAGAGTCTTTAAAAAAACATATTATTCCAGCTTTTGAAAATTTGCCACAAAAAGAGAGTTATAAGATATTAGATATATGTTTTGGTTTGGGTTATAACACTCTTACAACACTTTTATATTTAGAAAATAGAGATGTAAAAATTGAAATATATTCGCCAGAGTTTGATTTAGAATTGATAAAATCACTAAAAAATTTTGAATATCCAAAAGAGTTTGAAAAGTTTAAGCATATAATTGAAATATTAAGTGACAAATTAGAGTATAAAAATGATAAAATTTTTATAAAAATATTTAATCAAGATGCAAGAGAGATGATAAAAAAGTGTGATGTAAAGTTTGATATAGTTTTTCATGATGCTTTTAGTCCAAAAAAAAACCCACTTCTTTGGAGTTATGAATATTTTAAACAGATAAAATCTATCATGAATGAAAAAGCTATTTTAACAACATACTCTGTAGCTTCGCCTGTTAGATTGGCACTTTTTGAAAATGGTTTTTATATCTATGAGTATAAATCAGATGTGAGAAATTCGACTATTGCTACAAACTTTAAATCTGAAAATTTAGTAGAATTTGATATGCAACAAAAGTTAAAAAATGCACCAAATACAAAAATGATAAGAGATATTGAGGTGGCTTCATGAGAGTATTTGATAGATTTCATGCAATAAAAGATGATTTTCGCGACCCATATTCAAGAGATAGAGATAGAGTAATTCACTCAAGCAGTTTTAGAAGATTAGAGTATAAAACACAAGTATTTTTAAATAGCGATGGAGATTACTTTAGAACAAGACTTACACACACATTAGAGGTTAGTCAAATTGCAAGAAGCTTAGCTAAAAATCTAAATTTAAATGAGACATTAGCTGAAGTTATTGCATTAAGTCATGATTTAGGACATACACCATTTGGACATATTGGCGGTGATGAGATAGATAGATTATTAAAAGCTGATGGTTATAAAAATGGTTTTGAACACAATTTTCAATCTTTTAGAGTTGTTAGTTACCTTGAAAAAAGGTATTTAGATTTTGATGGATTAAATTTAACATTTGCAACACTCGAAGGAATTTTAAAACACTCAAAACCATACAAAAAAAAATTTTTTAGCAACTCTTTAGATGATATTTTCAAATTTGATTATCATCCAAGTTTAGAGGCTATTATTGTTGATAGTGCCGATGAGATTGCTTATATTAGTCATGATATTGATGATGGTATAAAATATGGGCTTATTACATTTGATGATTTATTAGATTCAGAGCTTGTTTGTGAAATTTTTGAGGTTGTGAAAAAACAAAATTTAACACCAAATGATAAAATATTTAGATATAGATTTACAGCAGAGATGATAAATAATTTAGTCTATACTTTTTTAGAAAACTCAAAATATCACAACTATCCAACAGATACTGTTTTGTCAAAACAGATAAAAGCAACTGAAGAGTTAAAAATTGGTTTTGATAAAGAGTTAAAAGAGAAAATTGCTAAATTAAAATCTATTTTAGTGAAAAAATTGTACAGAAATGAGCAGATAGTAAAACGGATGTTTTTAGCAAAAAGGTGCATAGAAGGACTTTATAAAGCTTTCATGAGTGAATATAATCTACTTCCTAGCGAATATAAAGTAAGATTTGAAAAAAAATCAAAGCATAGAGTCATTGCTGATTATATAGCTGGTATGAGTGATAGATTTGCACTTAAATTGTATAATGAACTATATGGTAAAGTGTAGGAATAAAGATTGCTTAAGCAAAAAAAATTTAGTTGGAGATTGTAGATGTTCAAAAAATTTTTATTATTTATAGTTAGTGTTGGGGTTGCGACCTTTTTTAGTGGATGTATAAGTGCGACAGTTGGTAT
>JACAEZ010000197.1 GCA_013388565.1 Campylobacterales bacterium
TTACTCTTTTAAACTCTTCATTGTTGAGTTTGTTCACTTTTTTATTTTTTATTGTTTTTGCCATTTGTAATATTATCTATTTTTATATTTATTTTTTATTGTTTTAGGAGAGGTCTAATAATTAGAAACCCTACAAACAGAGTAATATCTGCAATCATACTTTTTCCTTGATTTTTAGTTAGCAATATTATATAACTAAAAATATCTATGATATATTTTGATTTTCATTAAAATTGTTAAGATTTTGTTATGATTTTAATTCTACTGTATAGTACATTTCATCTTAAGATTATTATAGATATAAAAAAATCATACTTCTATTTTGGAGATTTCTAAACATTTAAACTTATTTTTATATAAGCTATATTAAGCTATAAAACGGTTTCATTTTTAAAAATAGTAAAAGGATATTAAATGTCATTGATGATAACTGATGAATGTATTGCATGTGATGCTTGTAGAGAAGAGTGTCCAACTTTAGCGATAGAAGAGGGCGACCCGATATATGTAATCGACCAAGATAGATGTACAGAGTGTGTTGGATATTATGATGAGCCTTCATGTATTTCGGTTTGTCCTGTTGATTGCATTGTGCCAGACCCTGATAATGTTGAGAGTGTTGAAGAACTTAAACATAAATATGAACAGATAGAATCTGAAAACTAATGGCTAAAATCACAGCAATTATAGATATTGGTTCAAACAGTGCTAGAATGGCACTGTTTGAAAAGAGTAGTAGATTTGCTTTTCATCTTATAAAAGAGATAAAAAGTAGAGTTAGAATAAGTGAAGGAACTTATGAAAATGGCTCCCTCCTTCAACCAATTCCTATGCAAAGAGCAGTTATTGCACTAAAAGAGTTTGCTATTATTGCCAAAAATCATGGAGCTACAAAGATTATTTGTGTAGCTACAAGTGCGGTTAGAAATGCTCCAAATAGACATGAATTTGTACATGAAGTTTATAAACAAACTGGCATTTCTATAAAGGTTATTGATGGCACTGAAGAGGCTAATCTTGGAGCAATTTCAGCAATAAATCTACTTCCAATTAAAAATGCAATTACGATTGATATTGGCGGTGGTTCGACTGAATGTGCATTGATTTGTGATGGAAAAATTGTTGATTTAATTTCACTTGAACTAGGAACGATTAGGCTTAAAGAGCTTTTTTATGATAAAAAAAGTTCAATAGATGAGGCTAAAAGGTATATATTAAACGAATTTAAACGATTGCCAAATAGCTATAAAAGTGATTTGGTTGTAGGAATTGGTGGGACGATTAGAGCTATTTCAAAGACATTTATGAAAAATACACTCTATCCGATTGATACAGTTCATGGATATGAGTATGAAACTAGCGAATATTTGCCTATTATTGAGCAAATTTCAGAAAGTAGTGTGTTGAAACTGAAAAGATTTAATATCAAAGAGGAGCGATATGACACTATTCGAGAGGGTGCTTTGATATTTTCGATGTTGATTAAAGAGTTTAATTCAAAAAGTGTTATTACAAGTGGTGCAGGGGTGCGAGAGGGTAGATATTTAAAAGATTTACTTAGAAATTCAAACCTTAAATTTCCAGCAAATTTTAATCCTAGTGTTAGAGTCATGATTGATAAATTTATTCAAAATAGGACTTTTAATGAGTACAACTCATCTGTTTGCGGATTTTTATTTGATTTGTTGAAAGCTAAGCATAAACTAGATGATAGCTTCAAACGATACTTAAAAATTTCAGCCATGCTTTCAGATATTGGTTCTAGTTTGAGCTTTTATAATCAACATGAGCATTCAAAATATTTTATTATCAATAATTTAGTTTATGGATTTACACATAAAGAGCGAGTTTTGATAGCAACACTTATAGCAAACCATACAAAAGAGTTGCCAAATACACTCAATATAAACCCTTATACAAGGCTTTTACCTGATATTAGAGTTCTAAGATGGCTTAGTTTTATACTAGGAGTTAGCTATTATGTAAATATCACAAATTCAAATCCAAAAATTGAATTTAAATTTTCAAACGATACTTTGTATATAAAATCAAATGAGCCGATGTCACTAGCTAAAGAGCAGATAAAAAAGCTTGAAAAACCAGAACCTATGGCTATAATATTTGAGTAAGGAGTTTTGATGGAACATATTTTTAGTAATCAAATGTATTTAAATCCAAGACCGCTCGAAGATAGAGTTGATATTGTTGAAGTTGAAATTAGTGAGATTAAAGCAAATTTAAATAAGCTTGAGAGACTTGTTTATAAAAGCATAGAATCAACTGAACGATTTAAAGAAGAGATGGTTGAATTTAAAAAAGAGATGAAAGAGTTCAAAGATGAAATGAGCGAATTCAAAAGTGAGATGAGTGATTTTAAAGATGAGATGAGCGAATTTAAAGACGAAATGCGAGAGTTCAAGGATGAAATGAGTGGCTTTAAAAGTGAAATGAGTGAATTCAAAGATAAAGTTGATAAAAATATATCAAACATGAATAAACAGTGGAGTGAATTAGCTAGAAAAATGGGAACAATTGTTGAAGATTTGTTTAGCGAACCATTTAAAATAGTTTTAGAAAAAAGATTTCAAGAGCAAAATATTGATATGTATGGTTGTAATATCAAAAAAAAGGGGTATGAATTTGATATTTTGGCTGAATGTGAAGATAAAATTTATATTGTAGAGATAAAATCAAACGGAAATAAAAGCGAATATCAAAGAGAGTTTTTAGAAAAAAAAGATACATTTAGTGAAATTTTTAAAGATAAACAGATAATTTTAGTTTTTGGTTCATTGTCTTTAAATAAAGATAGTATCAGATATTTAACAAAAAATGGTATTTATGCTTTGGTTTATAGTGGTGAAAATTGTGATATTGTAAATTATGAAGATTTAAAATCTTAAAACCACCATCATGAGAGAGAAAATTGAGTACTATTTTGTACTATCGTTAATTCAAATATCCAAAATTTTAACAATAAAAGCCACATACCGACTATTTAAATACCTTTCTATTTTAGCTTTTCATCTTTTGAAAAAAAGAAAAGAGCTAACAATCTCAAATATCCAAAAAGCATTAAAAGTTGATAACAAAACTTCAAAACAATTAGCGATAAACTCATATATTCACATCTCAAAAGTGTTATCTTACTCTATTTTGATAATTGCAGAAAAAATCTCAAAAGATGATATTTTAAACTCTTTAATAAATATAGAAGAGTTAGAAAAATTAAAAAATATAATCTCAAACTCAAAAAATGGAGCGATATTAATCACAGGACATTTTGGAAATTGGGAGATGGTGAACCATATTTTATCTATCTCAAATATTCAGCTAAATGCTATCATGAGAGAGGGAAACAATGATTTGATTGATAAAAATATTGTTATTCCATTTAGGCAAAAGTTTGGTACAAAAACAAATTATAAGCAAAATGCAGCCCTTTTTATCGCAAAAGCTCTCAAAAGAGGTGAATTTGTTGGATTGTTGATAGACCAAAAAGTATATGGAAAAAATACAATAATTTGCAACTTTTTTGACATTCAAGCCTCTACAACTACGATGGTTTCAGAACTTTTTTTAAAATTCAATTCAGCAGTTGTGTTGGTATTTGCCATTTATGAAGATGAAAAAGTTAAAATAGTTGTAAAAGAGTTTGAAAATGTTATTGATGAAAATCTTTCACTTGAGGAAAAAATCTTTCAAATCACACAAAAGATAAACGATTTACTCGAAGATGAGATAAAAAAATATCCAACACAGTGGTTTTGGATGCACAATCGGTGGAAAATTTGACAGCACTTATTTTAAGTGACAAAAGAGCAGGGCATTTAAACCAATCAATCGCTTTTTGCAAACATCTGAATATTGACTATTTTATTGTAAATGTGACTTTGAAATATAAATTTTTAACATATATTTTTGATTTTTTAAATATTTACACTTTTAAGTTGTTTAGTTTTGAAAATTTTAAAAATGATTTTGATATGGTTATTTCAACAGGTTCTAACACATACTATGCAAACAAAACTTTTGCCAAAAAATATAATAAAAAAAGTGTCGCTTGTATGCTCCCAAAAGGGTTTAAAACGACTAACTTTGATTTAATTTTAGCTCAACTTCATGACAATCCAAAAAAAGCAAATAATATCTTGAAATTACCAATAAATCTAACATACATAGAGCCAAAAAATATATTTAATTGTGACGGTTTTAAATATGTAGCTATAGTTATTGGCGGAAATAACTCAATTTTTAGTATAAATTTAGATGAGTTAAAATCAAACATTCAAGCAATTATAAAACTTTTTAAAGAGTATAAAATAGCTATCACAACATCGCCAAGAACACCAAAAGAGATAGAAGATTTTATTGAAAGCTTAGATATTGATTATAAACTAATCTATTCAAAGCAAAAATTAAATCCAATTCCTGATTTTTTAAATTGTTGCGAGTATGTTTTTATAACAAGTGATTCAACATCTATGATAAGCGAAGCAGTTAGTTTTGGAAAAGCAAATATCGAAATCATCATGTTAGAGTATAAAAAAGAGAATAAATTTATAAAGCTTATAAAAGAGTTAGAAAAAAAAGAGTGTCTGCATCTGTTTGATGGTAATATTGGAGTTAGAAATAAGAAGATAGAGTTGAATTTTTTGCTTAAAGGAGTGTTTTATGAACTTAGCACGAAAAGATGATTTAAAATATACTCAAAACTATAAAAAACAAAAATATACATATAATGATTATTTGGCTAAAGAGGGTAGGTGGGAGCTTTTAAATGGGCAGTTTTGGAATATGGCTCCAGCACCATATCCGAAACATCAAAAGGTGTTGTTTTATATGGCTAAAGAGATGGAAAAACATTTCAATTGCCCAAATTGTGAAATTTATATATCACCAATTGATTGGAAGATAGATGATGAAAATGTAGTTCAACCTGATATTGCGATATTTTGTGAAGAGCCAACAAAACAGTATTTTTCAAAAACACCACCGCTTATTGTAGAGGTTTTATCACCAAGTACAGCTATAAAAGATATAAATTTAAAATACAAACTATACGAAAAAGCTGGTGTAAAATACTACATAATGGTTGAGCCAAATGAAGAGTTTGCAGATATTTTCATGTTAAAAAATGACTCTTTTGAATTTCAAAA
>JACAEZ010000132.1 GCA_013388565.1 Campylobacterales bacterium
CCACTCTACCGTTCTTGGTTGCCCTACTTCTAATGATGATAAATCTACTTCAGTAAAACCAGCAGAAATAACACTTGGAAGTGGATCCCATGTTTTTTTCATGGCATATAAAGAAGCTGCACCACCAACAGTAGCGACAGCACCTAGTGCATAGCCAAGAAAATCTCGTCTTTGTTGGTCACAATTTGACATGATTATCCTTTTCGATAAAATTTAAGCAACTCGTGATTTTATCTCTTTTCAACTTAAACTTAAATATTAAATTTTATTTTTATAAAATAACTTTAAACTATAAATATTATTTATTGTTATAATTATAAAAACTATTATGTTTATATAAACTACCGATAATATGCTAAATATTTATAATTTTAAAATCAACTAACTATAATAAAATATAAGTAATTTAAAATATGTTTTCCAAACAACATAGCACTTTAGCAACATTTAAACTAAAATAATTTAAATTAAAATAGTTTATTAAAGACTATTTTTTAAGCTCACACATAAATTCAACATTAATATTGGCTACTCTACAAATAATTTTTTCACTAACATTTTCCTCCACAACTACAACAACTTTTTATTTCTATATTATCGTTAGTTACACTATTTAACAGCTCTACAATATCATCTACATTAAGTAACTTAGCACTACTTTTGACAACTCCATCAACCACCAAAGCAGGAGTTGAGACAACACAATATTTCATAATATCTAAAATATCTTCAACCTTTTTTATCTCATGAAACCCACCAATTTTCTCAACTGCTAATTTTACATTTTCATACATTGCCTTACATTTAGCACAACCAGTTCCTAGAATCTCGATTTTCACAAACTTCCTCCTAAAATAAAATTAAAAATATATCCAACAACTAAAACCCCAAATCCAACAATTCCAAAAAATAGAGCAATAAGTTTTGTATGCAAAATTCTCTTCAAAATCATCGCTTCAGGCAAACTCAAAGCAGTAACAGCCATCACAAAGCTAAGAGCAGTTCCAAGTAGCATACCTTTTTCAGTTAAAACTTCAACCAAAGGCATAACACCAGCAGCATTAGAATACATAGGAATTCCCATCAAAACTGCTACCAAAACACTATACCATGCATCTCCACCAGAATATTTTGCTATAAATTCTGCAGGAACATATCCATGAATAAATGCTCCAACTCCAACACCTAAAATCACATAAAGATATATTTTTTTGAAAATATCAACTGTATTTTGCCAAGCTTCATCTAATCTCTTTTTAAAACTAAGCCCTATTTTTACATCTTCAAGCTCCCCTTCCATCGGAGTTACAGGAATTAAAATATACTTTTCTAAATTTAATTTACCAATGATAAATCCAGCCAAAATTGCAATAAATAGTCCCAAACCAATATAAATAGCAGTGATTTTCCAGCCAAAAATCGAAAAAAGCATAGCTATTACAATCTCATTATTTAGTGGTGCAGAGATTAAAAAGCTAAAAGTAATTCCGATTGGAATTCTTGCTTGTATAAATCCCAAAAATAGTGGAATTGCAGAACATGTGCAAAATGGAGTGATTATTCCAAAAAGTGATGCTAAGATATTTCCGCTGAATTCATTTCTATCTTGAAGATAAACTCTCACCTTTTCGGTATTAAAATATGTCCTAAGAAAACTCACAACAAAAATAATAGCTATTAAAAGTATAAAAATTTTTATCACATCATAGATAAAAAATGATAAAGCACTACCTAAATTACTCTCTTTTTCTATCTCCAAAATTTGATATACAAAAATAGCACTTAAATTTTCAAGCCAATCAAACATAAAAACTCTATTTACTATTTAAGATATTTACTATCTCATCAACATTCAAAAGCTTACCACTACTTTTGACAACTCCATCAACAACTAAAGCAGGAGTAGATACAACATTATATTTCATAATCTCAACTATGTCTTCAACCTTTTTTATCTCATGAAACCCACCAATACTTGCAACTGCCAATTTTACATTTTCATGCATTGCCTTACATTTAGCACAACCAGTTCCTAAAATCTCTATTTTCATTTTTGCTCCTACTAATAAATTTTATATTTTATTGCTACAAACTTCTTGAAATTTCATAAAGTCTTTCTGGTGCAATATCAACTTCATCTTGCCAAGTTAGTGTAATTCCATCAGTCTCAAAATTTTTAAAATAATCCAAATTTTTAAATCCTTCAAAAACTCCACCACGATTTTTATAATCTTTTAAATCTACAATACCAACTTTTCCATCTTTAAAAACAAGCTCAATTTCATAATCTTTTAAATATTTTGCAGAAGTTACTAAATATTTCATGTTCAAACTCCTACTTTAAAGGTTCGATTTTTAAAGGTTTTTGATTTATTTGTGCAAGTTCCCAATCTTTTATCAACTCATTTTTATGATTTAATGCCCATTCAACTACAAGTGCTGTTGCTTTTGGTGGCAACTCTCCCTCCAAAACTCCCATATCAGAAATTCTAAAAACTGCATTAAATTCATTATATTACACATGAAAATGTGGAGGATTATGCTCATCATAAAACATCATAACTCTAATCCCATAAAATCTACTAATCTCTGGCATTGTTTATTCCTAAAATCTCTATTTTCATTTTTGCTCCTACTAATAAATTTTATTTCACTACTTATAAACATCACCCCTTGAGCCTATTTTCAATATCAAAACAACAACTTTATTATCTAAAATGTCAAAAATAACTCTAAAATCACCAACTCTCAATCTCCAAAAAGGGTTTCCTTCAAGCTTTTTGACATTTTTATTTATTGTTGGCTCAATTTTCAACTCTTTAACTTTCTCAATAATTTTACTCTCTTGATTTTCTTGAAGTTTCAAAAGATATTTTTCAGCTTTTTTTGAAAGTTTTATCTCATAAATCATCTATACTTTTCCAATTAGAAAAATCACCATTTTTAGCACTTTTCAAATCTCTCAAAAGCTCTTCATCTTCATAAATCTCATTTACCAAAGTTGTATCAATATCAGAGATTATTTTTATATCTTTTTTTGGCAGATTTTCCAAAAAATAGATAACCTTATCAAATACATTGTCATTTATTTGAATTGTTATTGTTTTCAAGTTCGGCTCCTAAAATTAATCTTAAGCAATTTTTTCAACTATTTAGCTCTACTACTCTATATTTTTCATATTTGATAAACAATATTTATATAATGTCTTTGGCTCTATATCTATAAGCCCATTATTAAACTCCAAACAACCCCACTCATTATCTATTTTAGCCGTATCTAATCTATTTAAACTCACTCCACGACATCATAACATTTAACCTTTTGAAAAGACAATCTAAGTAAATCAGTTAACAATAAAAACTCCTCGTTCTTTATTGTGATATTTACCAATACA
>JACAEZ010000214.1 GCA_013388565.1 Campylobacterales bacterium
CTCCATCAATAATAGAACTTATTAACTCTTTTAATCCTTTTTTGTTGTAGTTTATGCCACTTCCTAAATCACTTAACAGTTCAAAATTCCAGCCATTAGAAGCACAATACACCTCTAATAGCTGTTTTTGTCTCTCTAAATCTGCTTTTTGGTCGTGCGAACTAACTCTAGCATAAGCTATTGTTTTTCTACTATAGTCTTTAGAGTGTCTCATCTCTGGTCGAAAAGATGAGAGTTTATATCTTCTTTGATTTCCTCTTGTCCTTTCGTCAGGAATAAGTCTTCCTTCATCTTCCCATCTTCTTAATGTTGATTGTGCTACACCTAAAAGCTTACTTGCTTGTGCTATGTTTAATAATTTTTCTGTTTTCATAAGGCTATTTTATCTAAATACTTATTTAAAAATCAAATATATTTAAGTAAGTATGAGTAACTATTTAAAATCGGTTGGTAACCCTATTGCGAAATAAAATAAAGCAACCTCTTGTCCATGACTTTCCATTCTATCAATAAGTTCCAAATACCAGCACTAACAATAATACATTTATCATCAGTATTAGCTATTTTTTTATGATGTCGTGGAGTGAGAACTTTGTTAATAATTTTATACATCAAGCCTTTTAACATTTTTCGCATTCTCTTCTATAAATCTTCTTCGAGGTTCAACTTCATCACCCATAAATAAAACAAACATATCACTAGCAGCCTCCGCATCGTCTATACTTACTTTTAAAAGTCTTCTATTTTCAGGGTTCATGGTTGTTTCCCAAAGTTGTTCTGGGTTCATTTCACCTAGACCTTTATATCGTTGAATATATGCACCTTTTTTCGCACTCTCTTCAACATCTTCAAGCACTTTTATAAAATCAACTCCTTCAAAAATAGATATATCTCTCTCTTTGATTTTGTTGTAAATATAACTTGCCTCTTCATAAAGTGGATGAGTAAATAGATTGTCATCGATATTTATCGTCTCAAGTCCATCAGCTGTTTGTACATAGATACTTATCTTTTCATCGTCGATTTTATAATTTAAAATATTGTTTCCATGAAGCTCTAAAAATCTCTTCACTTCACCAAATAGCTCTTCATTAGCTAAGCCCACAATATCTGGATTTTCTATCAAATGTCTAACAAGTTTTACAAGTGAGTACCGTTTTTGAATATCTTTTAAAATTCGTTTGTAGTGCGAAATGATTTTGAAAAGGTCGATTAAATCATTTTTGCCGATATTTTTAAATTCAAAATTTTCTAATCCATTTTCTATCAAAAACTCATTCATGATTTTATCATCTTTCAAATAGACCTCTTTTTTACCCTTTTTATATCTATAAAGTGGCGGTTGAGCGATATACAAATAGCCATTATCAACGACTGGTCTTAAAAATCTAAAGAAAAATGTCAAAAGTAGTGTTTGGATATGGCTACCATCGACATCAGCATCGGTCATGATGATGATTTTATGGTATCTTAATTTTTCATCATTAAACTCATCGCCAATCCCACAACCAAGGGCTGTTATCATGTTTTTGATTTCGTCTGATTTTAAAATCTTGTCAAGTCTTGATTTTTCAACATTTAGTATCTTACCTTTAAGTGGTAAAATCGCTTGAAACACTCTATCTCGCCCTTGTTTTGCACTTCCCCCTGCACTATCGCCCTCAACTAAATACAATTCACAAATAGAGGCATCTTTGCTTTGACAATCAGCCAATTTCCCTGGAAGTGTGCCAACACTCATAGAGTCTTTTCGTCTTGTTAACTCTCTTGCTTTTTTCGCCGCCTCTCTACCTTTTGCAGCAAGAAGTGATTTGTTCATGATAGCTTTTGCTGGATTTGGGTTCTCTTCAAAAAATTTATTTAGCTGTTCATAAGTCAATGTTTGCGAAATACCTTTTACATACGAACTACCAAGTTTTGATTTTGTTTGCCCTTCAAATTGTGGTTCTGGAATTTTTATACTCACAACGGCAATAAGCCCCTCTTTTACATCATCGCCTGTTATTTTGCTATCTTTTTCTCTAGCATTTGCATTGTTTTTTAGGTAATTTGCGATAGATTTTGTAAGCCCTGTTCTAAAACCTACTTCATGAGTTCCACCATCTGGAGTTTTGATATTATTTACAAAGCTCAAAACTCTCTCATCAAATCCATCATTATAAATCAGTGCAATTTCAAGCTCCACATCTTCGATTGTGTCTTTAAAATATACTGGTTCTGAAAAAAGTGGCTCTTTTTTATTCAAATCTTTTACAAATTGCGAAATTCCACCCTCAAAGTGGTAACTTTCACTTTTGCCAACCCTCTCATCTTTGAAGTTGATTGTGATTTTATTATTTAGATATGCCAACTCTTTAAATCGTTTTGACAAAATTTCATATTTAAATTCGATTGTTTCAAATATTGTAGGGTCTGGAAAAAACTCAATCACTGTTCCATTTTTTTTAGTAGTTCCAGTTATATTTAAATCATCATGAGGAATACCCTCTTTAAAATTTTGTTCATAAATATTTCCATTTTTATAAATTGTCATTTTAAGGTCAGACGACAAAGCATTTACAACACTCACCCCAACACCATGCAAACCACCACTAACTTTATAAGTATCTTTATCAAACTTACCACCAGCATGAAGTACCGTCAAAACAACAGTCGCTGCTGGAAGATTTTCTGTTGGGTGCATATCAACAGGGATACCTCGTCCATTGTCTCTAACAATACATGAACCCTTTTTTGTAATTGTCACATCAATAGTATCGCAAAATCCAGCCATCGCCTCATCTATTGAGTTATCCACAACTTCATAAATCAAATAGTGAAGACCATTTACATTTGTATCACCAATGTACATCCCCGGTCTTTTTCTAACCGCTTCAAGCCCTTTTAAAACTTTTATATTATCTGCATTGTATTCACTCATTTTTTCTCCAAAATATATTTTTATGATTTGTTTATTATAACTAAGAGTTGATAAATACATGTATAATTAAGATAACTTATCAAAACTATTTTTTTAAAATTAAAACTGTAACTTTGTATTTATAGAAAGATTTTTTCCAATCTTTAACTTAATTAAATTTTATATGTTATACAATATTGGATAAAAATAATTTTACAAAAAGGCAATTGTTATGGATTATGAACTTTCATCTGTCATTTCTCACATGCCAATAGTTCAACAATATAGAAGTGAAATATCGTCTTTAACAAAGAAGTTGGCACAAACCACATTAACAGGAAAAGTTAGCTCGATTGATGCGGCAAGAACTTTGTTTAACTTCATGGACGAAACACATGGTAGGTTTAATAAACTAGAAGAAGAGATGGTTAAAAATCTTGTTTCAGAAAATATGAAAAAGGTTATTCAAGAGGCATCTTTCAAATCTCAAGCTTTAATAGATATGCTTGTTAGAAATCTGTTTGAAAGAACAGCAGATGTTGGATTTTTAGCCACAGATTTAATGATTAGAAAATTTTGCACTGGAAGTGAAGATATTTCAAGAGACGATATAGAATATAGACTCAATGAATATGTGGCAAAATATAGTATATATGATGATGTGATTATTTTTGATAAATCTGGAAATGTATTGGCAAAACAAGATAGAACGAAAGATTTGCTTAAATCTACAGAAACTGCACTATTTGATACAATAGTTTCTAATGAGAGATATTTAGAAAATTATAAAAAAACAGACATTCAACCTTTTAAACGCAGTGCTTTATTTTATACTGCGAAGATAAAAAATGTCAATAGTAGTGAAGTTGTAGGTGTTTTATGTCTTTGTTTTAAATTTAGACTTGAGATGGAACAAATTTATAAAGAGTTAGAGTACTCAATAAAAGAATCTGTGTTAGCACTTGTAGATTCTAAAGGACATGTGATAAGTTCAAATAATGAAAAAATTGCACCTTATGGTTCAAATGTCACACTAGAGTTTGATAAAGTCTCTGTCAAAAAGATGTATAATGATACCTATATCATGAAACTTTCAAAAACAAGAGGTTATCAAAACTATTTTGGACCAAATTGGTATGGACTTATCATGATACCGGCGAGATATGCATTTAAAAAAAATCAAGAATTGGAAAAAATCACTATCCCAAAAACTATAGTAGATGCTTCTAGCAGAATTTCAGATGGTTTGAAAAAACTAAAAACAAATTCTGAAGATATAAATGAAGATTTGTCAGATGTTGTTTTAAACGGTGAAATTATCGCTTCAAAAGAGAGAATTTACTCATTAATTCCTGTTTTAGATAATATCAGAAAAATAAATGAGTACATGAACTCTACATTTATAAAATCTATTGATGATGTACAAAAAACAGTAATTGCAACAATAGTAAATGATGCAAAATCACTAGCTAGTTTGGCAGTTAGTTTAATGGATAGAAATTTATATGAAAGAGCGAATAATTGTAGATGGTGGAGCATGGCTCAAACATTCGTAGATACCCTTTCAAAAGAAAATATTGAAAAAGTTGATATGGAAAAAATTTCAAGAGTACTTGAATATATAAACTCTTTATATACAGCTTATGCGGACATTATGGTTATAAATTCAAAATCAGAGATTGTTGGATGTTCTAAAAATAAAAGTTTCATAGGCAAGAATTTAAATGGAAAATTTGTTGGACAAATGTTAGGAAATAACAATAGACAAAGATATTTTGTAAGTGATTTTGAACCAACAGATTTTTATAGCCATAAACCAACATATATATTCAGTTCTACTATCATGGATAATATGCAAACAAAAGTTATTGGTGGAATTGCACTTGTATTTGATGCTGAAAATGAATTTAAACAGATACTTATAGATGTATTACCAAAAGATGAAAATGGAAATACATATCAAGGCTCATTTGCCCTATTTTGCGACAAAGAAGGTAGAATTGTCTCATCTTCAACAAATGAGTATAAGATAGATACACTATTTGATATAAATAAGAAATATTTTGGATTAAAAAAAGGGCAATCAGTGTCTGATATTGTTTCTTTAAATGGTAGTAACTATGCCCTTGGTGTTGTATGTTCATTTGGTTATCGAGAATTTAAAAATGAAGATAAATATTCTAATGATATTTTTTGTTTAGTATTTATAAAAATTTGAAAAAAGTTATATATCAAATTTTATTTTTTATCTCCTTTTTTTCAATATTATATTTGGCTTTTACACCAAGTCCTTATCCACCTGCACTAGATAGATTAAATGATAAGTTTAATCATCTAGTAGCATTTTTTACACTCTCTTTTTTTTATTTTAATGCATTTTCAAAAAAAATTTCATATCTAATATTTATAATGCTAATGTTCGGTATTTTCATAGAAATTATTCAGTTTTTTATACCAAATCGAAGTTCATCAATATTAGATATTATCGCAGATATGATTGGTGTGGTAATGTTTGTAGGCTTTGTAAAATATAAAAATTTGAAATAACTTTTAAGCTTTTTAGTTTGTTGAATTTAGATTTATAATAAATTATTTGTTGTATTTAAAGAAGATAATGGTTCGGAGAAAAAATAACCTTGAGAGTATTCAATACCAAGTTCTTTTATAATTTCATAAATTTCCTCTGATGATACAAATTCTGCCACACATTTTGCGCCTATTGCTTTTGCAAAATTTGCTATTGTCTTTGTAATAATATAACTATTTTTATCTGTATCTATATTTTTTACAAATGAACCATCGATTTTTATATAATCAACTTCAAAATGCATAACTCTTGCAAAATTTGAGTGTTCAACTCCAAAATCATCTACTGCTATTTTAAAACCCATCGATTTTAACTTAAATACTTGTTCAACAATATAATCTGAATATTCTGTAATAGTTTCACTAACTTCAAATGTAATTTTATTTGGGTCTATTTGCATAGCAACCAATTTTTGTTCTACAAAATTTATAAAAGAATCATCCATGAAATCATCATTTGTTACATTAATCGTTATTTCATGAGATGTTTCTTTTTGCATTTTAAAACTTTCATTTATTACAAATTTTGTAATAGCACTAAGTAGCCCAGCTTGTTTTACTAAACCCAAAAAGTTAGAAGGACCTATAACTTTTTCATCATCAAATATTCTAATTAATGCTTCAAACTTCTCTATTTTTTTTGTTTCATTATTTACAATTGGTTGATAATAAACTTTTAGACCATTATTTTCTATAACATCTTCTAATTTTTCTATCCAATACAAATTTTTTGATATAACACTCTGTAAAAATTTATTTTTTTCAAAAATTTCATATTTTCTATGATTTTGCTTAGCAGTTATTAGTGCCATTTTAGCTCTTGAATAAACCTCTTCATTGCACCCACTAGCAATACCTACAGTAAAAGATATTTTAATTTTAATCTTATTAAATTCAATAGACACTACATAAAAAAATGCTTGAATTTGTTGAGTTAAATATTTTGCTTTTTCAGAATCAACTTCATTTAACACTATACAAGCTTCACCACAATCTAAAACAAATAAATTAGCATAACTTGGACAATTTAACTGTAATAATTCTATAGCTTGTTCCATTATTAAATCACTATTTTCTATACCATATGTAGCTATAATATGGTCAAAATTATTTGGTGAAAAAAGTAACATAGTTTTATGGTTTTTTTCACAGTCTAACTTTATAAACATTTCTTTAAAATTATTTATGTTATGCATATTAAATCTTTATATTGCGATTTTCATTCAATTATACAAATAATAGTTTAAAGTCAGATTATTTATTCATTTGAAAGATTGAATTATGATATTTAATTCTGCTATACACATAATAGACTTCTTCTAAAACAGAACAAGCCAAATATCATCTAAAACTTTATTAAGGGCTAAGTCTATCAATATTTATAATAGAACAGATAAAATTCATTTTTAAGGCGAATTTTTCTCGCCTATTCCTATAAGAGTTTGTATTAAACTAAAAATCAAAAACTTTTAACTATCTTTTTTGCAATCTCTTTATAATAACCTTTAACACTCTCATCTCCAAAAACAACAGGTGGTTTTCCACTATCACTCCCCTCTCGAATATCCATTAAAAGCGGTATTTTGCCTAAAAATGGAATTTTGTAGTAAATAGAAGTCTGCTCACCCAAACCTTTTCCAAAAATCTCATAAATAGCTTTTGTATCAGGTGCTACAAAATAGCTCATGTTTTCAATAAGTCCTAAAATCGGTACATTTATCTCTTTAAACATCATGATAGCTCTACTTACATCATCAATGCTAACTTGTTGCGGGGTTGTTACGATAACAGCTCCAGCTAAATTTACCTCTTGAGCCATTGTGAGCTGAACATCACCAGTGCCTGGTGGCATGTCGATTATTAAAAAATCCAGCTCTTTCCATTTTACATCTTCTAAAAATTGTATTAAAGCAGAGATTGCAACAGAGCTTCGCCAAACAAGTGGAGTATCATGTGAAGGTGTTGTAATGCCTACACTAATGGATTTTATTCCATAGTTTTCAGTTGGCAAAATTTTATCATCACTGCTCCATCTAAGCTTTTCACCAACCACATTAAGCATTCTAGGAATATCAGGTCCATAAACATCAGCATCAAGCAAACCAACTTTAAACCCCTCTTGTGCTAAAGCAATAGACAAATTTGTACTAACAGTGCTTTTACCAACCCCACCTTTACCACTTGTAACAGCAATTACCTTTTTTGCATAAGAGGCTCGATTATTTGGCTTTTGAGTGCTTCCATATTTTATATCTTTTTTTTGCAAAGCTTTTAGACTCACTTCAACTGTAAAATCTTTCAATAAATCTTTTATCGTTGATTGCAAATAGCTAAAAGCCTCTTCATTTTGCATATGAAGTGTAATAAATATCCTTTTGCCATCAATTTTTACATCATCAATAAGCTTCAAATCTACGATAGATTTATCCAAATTTGGATATTTGACACTGTTTAATAAATCAGTTAATTGTTGTTTTGTCATAACTTTTCAACTCCCTATTTATAAGTTTTATCATGACCGCTATTTTTTGATTGTACTCATCAAACAGCTCTTTTGCATTTTGGTATATATTTGATAAATTATTATATTTTTCTTCTATATTTTTTAAGCATTCAATTAATAAATTTAAAAACAGTTCATATTTGTTTAACTCTTTTGCAACTTCAGCTAACTCTCCTAAAATAGACTCTCTATGCTTATAACCAATCTCCAAATCTAACTTTTTTGCAATATCTACAAAATCTGCATTTGTCAAATATATCCCGCTAAAATGTGATGACAAAAGATGTTTTTCAAGTGTTGCAAAAGCATTTTTATTTTCAATAACTCTTCTCTTTTTCATGATAATCCTCTATTATTTAGTTGTATTGTTGCAGCTTTTTGTACATCTTTTTCTGTATCGTTTGATAACTTTTCTAAAATCTCTCTTGAAGAGCTTGGATTTTCAGCGACTCTAAGTCGAACCATTTTATCACTATCATCACTTAAAATATTTAAAAATTTAAGAGGAGTATTTGGATTTCCAGAAAGTCCATCTCTAACAATCTTTTCATCACTGAAAAATGGTACTAATACCTCAACTGGTGTATTTGGATTTGTAGCAACCAATGCACGAACTAAATTCACACTATCTGTTGAAAGTTTGACTAAAATATCAACTGGTGTATGCGGATTTTTAGCTACCGCCCATCTAACACCCATATCTTTAGAGTTGCTAAGTTTAATTAATAAATCTTGCATAATATCACTTTTCCCCAACTCTCTATCATATACAGAAGTTCTAACACTTAAATTCATAGCCACTGAAGACTCTATCTCTATATCATCTAAAAATGTATTAAATATATTTGCTACCTCTAAAATATCTACTGATTTATCTGCAAGTTTATTCAATGCTTCATGTTTATCCATATAAATTAACCTCTTTTATCTTTAAAAATATTAGTAGAAAATAATAGCTAACAGTTCTTAAAAGATAGATAACATGTAACATTTATAAACATACCTATCAAAAAATTGCACTTAAAATATAAACAATAATTATTTTAAGAGATATTAAGATATTACTAATTATAATTTGTGGTTTCTATAAAATCCAACATAGTTGAATAGTTTGGTTTTATAACAGTTTCAAAAAAAGTATTATTAGCTGTTTTTATTAATCCAATAAGGAGAATGAATGAGAAAATGGCTCAAAGCTATTGTAACGGCATCGTTAATTTCTACTATACAAGCAAGTGCGGTTGAAATTGGTGATGTGTTAATATCTGCTGACGAGGCGGTTAAGTTAATAGGGAAGCCTGATGTAATGTTTGTTACAGGGGATAGTCATGACATTTTTGAGTTAGGTCATATAAAAGGTTCTGTTGAGATGTATGCACATCACTTACATCATGCAGACATTACAGGACACATGCATTGTGCACCTTTGTTTATGTGTCCTGATGAGGCAGAGAAATATATAGGTTCTAAAGGTATTA
>JACAEZ010000020.1 GCA_013388565.1 Campylobacterales bacterium
GCAGGTGGAAGTGGCACAAGATTGTATCCAATTACAAAAGGTGTCTCAAAACAGTTAGTGCCAATTTATAATAAACCTATGATTTATTATCCACTCTCTGTTTTGATGTTGGCTGGCATTAAAGAGGTTTTAATAATTACAACTCCAAAAGACCAACAAAGTTTTATAAACTTGCTCGGGTGTGGAACTGATTTGGGTATGAGATTTGAGTATGTTATCCAACCAAGCCCTGATGGTCTAGCTCAAGCATTTATCTTAGCAGAAGAGTTTTTAAATGGTGATGATGCTTGTTTGGTTTTAGGCGATAATATATTTTATGGACATGGCTTAATAAAACTTCTAGCTCAAAGTGTTAAAAATGCACAAGATGAATCTAAAGCTACAATCTTTGGATACTATGTAAAAGACCCAGAAAGATATGGAGTTGTAGAGTTTGATAAACAAAATAGAGCAATTAGTATAGAAGAGAAACCAAAAAAGCCAAAAAGCAACTATGCAGTAGTTGGACTATATTTTTATCCAAATGATGTAGTCAAAAAAGCTAAAGAGGTAAAACCAAGCAGTCGTGGTGAGCTTGAAATAACTACATTAAATGAGATGTACCTTAATGAACAAAGACTTAAAGTAGAATTGATGGGAAGAGGTTATGCTTGGCTTGATACAGGAACTCATGAGAGTTTGTTAGAAGCTAGTAACTTTATAGAGGTTATTGAAAAAAGACAAGGTTTAAAAGTAGCTTGTCTTGAAGAGATAGCTTATGAGATGGGATATATATCAAAAGAAAAACTTTTAGAATTAGCAGAACCTTTAAAGAAAAATCAATATGGTGAATATTTGATAAGTAGGGCTAGTCAGAAATGAAATCTATAAGAACTAATATACCAGATGTAGCGGAAAATAAAAAGTAGATGTTAATTCCTAGAGGATTTGCTAATGGGTTTGTGGTGCTGAGTGAAAGTTGCACATTTGCTTATAAAGTTGATAACTACTACTCTTTTGAGTGTGATAGAGGAATAGCATTTGATGATAAAGATTTAGCTATTGATTGGAAGATTGATTTAGATAAACTTCAACTATCAAATAAAGATACAAAACAACCAAAATTCAAAGAGACAAATGATTTATTTGAGTTTGGAGTGGATTATTATGCAAAATAAAACCAATCTTTTTGATACTTGGAATAATCATAAAAAGCAGATACATTCAATTGAAAAAATTATAGGCTTTAGTTTATTTGAAATAGTTTTTATGAAAATTGGAACTAATATAGGTTATGAACAAGATGGAAAAGGAGAAGATTTTTTAAGACCAGTATTGGTTTATAAAAAATTTAACAATAGAGTTTTTTTAGGTATTCCACTTACTTCAAAACAGAGTGATGATAAATTTCATTTTGGATTTGAATACAAAAAAGGTAGGAAGAGTTTTGCCATTTTAAGTCAGATTAGATTATTTGATATAAAGCGAGCAAAATATAAAGATGGAAAAATATCAAAAAGAAATTTTAAGGAATTACAAAATAAACTTTTGGAGCTGATTGTTACCCCACTCGAAGACGAGGGGGAGCGCACTAAGGCGATTTGTAGAGAGAGTATATCGAAAGAAGCTTTAAATATCAATATCTTAGTAACAGGCTCAAACGGACAAGTTGGAAGTGAACTGAAAGAACTCTCAATAAATTATCCATATAACCTCTTTTTTACAGATAGAGAGACTCTTGATATAACACATGAAGATGCGATTAAGGATTTCATAACTAAAAATAGTATAAATGTAATTATAAATTGCGCAGCATACACAGCTGTAGATAAAGCAGAGAGTGATTTTGAAAATGCAGATAAAATAAACCATATCGCAGTTAGATATTTAGCAAAAATTGCAAAAGAGAGTAGTATAAAACTTATCCATATCTCAACAGATTATGTGTTTGATGGTGAAAATTATAAGCCATATATGGAGAGTGATATTACAAATCCAAAATCAGTTTATGGTAAAACAAAGCTTGATGGAGAGGTGGCTATGCAAGAGATAAATCCTCAAAATTCAATTATTATTAGAACAAGTTGGGTTTATAGCTATTATGGAGCAAATTTTGTAAAAACTATGCTAAGACTTGGAAAAGAAAAAGAGAGTTTAGGAGTGATATTTGACCAAGTAGGAACTCCAACTTATGCTTCATATTTAGCTAAAACAATTTTAGATATTATTCCAAAAATTCAAAATTCAAATGTTGAAATTTACAATTATAGTAATGAAGGAGTTTTGTCTTGGTATGATTTTGCAAAAGAGATTATGAAGATGGCAAAACTCTCTTGCAAGATAAACCCAATAGAAACTAAGGAGTATCCAACACCAGCCAAGAGACCACATTTTTCACTATTAAATAAAGCAAAGATAAAAAAAGATTTTGAGATAGAGATACCATATTGGAAAGATGGATTGGATGATTGTTTGAGAAGATTGGGAGAGAGAAGATAAATGCCAAAAATAGATAAACTTAGAGAAGAGATAGCAATACTAAAAGAAGAATATAAAAATCTTTTTGTACTTTTTTTGGCAACTATCACGGGTGCTGTAACTAGTTTTTATCAAGTATTAACTCATAAAGTAGAGTTTTATATATTAATTTTCTCAGTGCTTGGTTTTGTAGTTTCTATATTTGTTTTAGTTTTGCCAAAAAAGTAAGAGAAAAGATAGATAAAGATATAAATGATTTAGGAGAATTATAATGATGACTTTGATAACTTTAATAGGAAGTATTTTAATAGCTGGATTGATAATGTATGCAGCAAAAGTTATGGTGAGTTCAAATGTTCAATAACGACAATAAAACAATACTACTAACAGGAACAGCAGGCTTCATAGGTTCAAACTTTGTGCCATATTTCCTAGAGAAATATCCAAACTACAACCTTGTAAACCTAGACCTCTTAACATATGCAGGAAACTTAGAAAACCTCAAAGAGTGTGAAGGAAATCCACGATATAAATTTATCAAAGGTGATATCTGTAATCGTGAACTTGTAGAGTTTATCTTTAACGAATACGATATAAGAGGTGTCATCCACTTTGCAGCAGAATCTCATGTAGATAACTCTATCAAAAATCCAGGTGTATTTGTACAAACAAATGTAAATGGCACATATACTTTGGTAGATGTTGCAAAAAAGTATTGGATGGAAAAGCCGTTCACATATAAACCTGAGTATAAAGATTGTAGATTTCATCATATCTCAACTGATGAAGTATATGGAACACTTTCACTTGACCCAAATGATCTTTTTACAGAACTTACTCCTTATGCTCCAAACTCGCCTTACTCAGCAAGCAAAGCATCAAGCGATATGATCGTAAGAGCTTATGTAGAAACATTTGGACTTAATTGTGTTATTACAAAC
>JACAEZ010000039.1 GCA_013388565.1 Campylobacterales bacterium
CTTCTATCTCTGTTTTAAAATTTTTTATAGAGTGTTCAACACTTTCAAGTATAGGAACTATTTGATTGATAGCATTTGCAAGCTCTTTTTGAACATGCTCTTTAATTCTTTTATCTGTTTCAATATCCAAAAAATCATTATCCATCTCTTTACTTTTTATCTCTTTTCTTAGTTTAAAAAGTTGAAGATTTAAATCTTCTATAGATTTTTCATACAACTTCATTTTTTTGGATTGCTCTAAATCTTTAATATATAAATATGCCAGCACAAATAAGAAAGCTACTCCAAAGCCACCATAAATATAGTAATCTTCAAATATCATATCTTAAGCCTTTGCTTTTAATTCTCTAATCATTGCTCTCTCTCTAGCCCTTACATAACCATTCCAATCTTTCTCATCACTCTCATGCATTAAAGATATTTTAGCTCCATTATTACTTATGGCTTTAACAAATATAGCAATATCTCTTTGTGGAAAAACAGGTAAAGCTACTCTACAATAGTATGTTTTATCTTTTTCAAACAAAGCCTCTTCTATCTCAAATCCATCAAAATTTATACCGCAAATTGTAGTGCTAAATGATAACTCTAATCTTTTTTTTATCTCATTATTTACAATTTTTGTTAATGTATCAACTTTTCTGTGAAGTTCAACCAATAGTGTTAAAAGAACCATGTCACTATCTTTTGTCTCACCTCTAGCTTTTGCATTTCTAAGCCACTGTCCAACAACATCATCATTAGTTTGTGAAAATGTGTTGTACTCTTTTTTAAATTCAACATCTTTATCTTCTTCATAAACATCAAATACTATATCAATAGTTGCTTCATAAAATTTCAAATTATCCATAAATAGCCCTATCAGTAATAATCAAAATTAAAAAGAGTATCCCTAAATAGCCATTTACTGTAAAAAATGCTCTATCAATCTTTTTAAAATCTTTATTTACCAAATAGTGTTCATACGATAACATTAATGCACTAAAAATAACAGCCAAATAGGCAAAAATAGATAAATTTGCCTCAATTACAAAAAATAGCCAAAATAAAACTGTCAATACATGAAATAGTTTTGAGATAAACATTGTACATTCTAAACCAAATTTTGATGGAATTGAAAAAAGTCCCTCTTGCTTATCAAACTCCATATCTTGAAGTGAGTATAACAAATCAAATCCAGCAACCCAAAAAAGCACACCTAATGCCAAAAAAACAGCCCACATGGTAATAGTCTCACTAACAGCCACAACACCAGCAATAGGAGCTAAACCTAAAGAGACTCCTAAAACGACATGAGCTAAATAGCTAAATCGTTTAAAGTATGAGTAAATTCCTAAAATAAAAAGAGTAGGAAAACTTAAATAAAAAGCTAAATTGTTTATCAAATATGCAATAAATATAAATAAAGCACCATTTAAAATAGTAAAAAACAGAATTTTTTCTCTACCAACTCTACCATCTACACTAGGTCTCTCTTGTGTTCTTGGGTTTTTTATATCTATATCACTATCTGCAAATCTATTTAATGCCATGGCAAAATTTCTAGCACTAATAGCACATAAAAGCCCTAAAATTAGCAAATCAAATCCAAACCAACCATTACTTGCAACAACCATACTGATAAAAATGAATGGTAATGAAAACAGAGTATGTTTAAACATTACAAGTTCATTAAAATCATTTAATACTTTTTTTAAATCCATTAACCAATCCGTTACAATTTTTCAAATTTCTAAATTTTATCAAAAATGACTTAAAGATTAAGAATAATTCACACTTTTGGTATGTATAATACTATTCATGAAACAACTAGCAATAATAGGACCTACAAGCTCTGGAAAGAGTGATTTAGCTTACAATTTAGCACATGAGTTTAATAGTGTAATTCTCTCTATAGATTCATTAAGCATATATAAAGAGATAGATATAGCATCTGCAAAACCAGATAAAATTATGTTAAATAGTGTTAAACATTTTGGTATAGATGAGTTTTATCCAAATGAGTACTTTAGTGTATCTATCTTTTTAAAACTGTATGAAAAAAGTGTTGAGTATGCAAAAAATCATAATAAAAATTTAATAATTGTCGGCGGAAGTGGTTTTTATCTTAAAACATTAATTGATGGATTAAGTGATTTTGAAATAGATAATGAGATAAAATCTAAAGTTGAAAAGATGGTATCAAACCTTCATGAAAGCTATACTTTTTTAAAATCTATTGATGAACAGTATGCTTCAAAAATAGCTTCAAATGATAGATATAGAGTACAAAAAGCTCTTGAGATATATTTTTCTACAAATAAAACTCCATCAAACTTTTTTTTAGAAAATCAAAAAAAATCACTAATTGAAGAGATAGATATTTTTGAAATAGAGGTTGATAAAGATGAACTACTTAAAAGAGTTCAAATTAGAACTCAAAAGATGTTTCATGATGGACTTATTGATGAAGTATATTTTTTAGAAAAAAAGTATGGTAGAGATATAGCACCATTAAAAGCTATTGGTATAAAGGAGAGTTTGGATTATTTAGATGGAATTGTTGATAAAAATCGTCTATTAGAGCAGATAATAACTCACACCATGCAACTAGCAAAAAGACAAAAAACATTTAACAAAAGTCAGTTCGTCACAAAAAAAGAGAAGTTAAATATTTTAAAAGATATAATTATTGACTGTTTTAATCAAAAAGAGGTATATAAGTGAATAGAAACGATCCATTGTTAAAAGAGTTAAATATTTTATATGTTGAAGATGAAGAGCAAACAAGAGAGTATTTTGTAAACTTTTTAAAATCAAAAGTAAAAAATATATTTGTAGCCTCAAATGGCAAAGAGGGGCTTGGACTGTTTAAAACAAATGATATTGATATTGTCTTAACTGATATTAGAATGCCTATTATGAATGGTATTAATATGGCTGAAGAGATAAAAAAGATAAATAAAAATACCCCAATAGTTGTAATAACAGCTTTTGGTGATTCTGACTTTTTAATGGATGCAATAAATATAGGAATAGATAAATATATCATGAAGCCTGTCTATTTTGATAAATTGATAGATACTATTTTTGGTATTGCTGAAAATCTAAACTATAAAAAAGAGATAGAGTATAAAAATAATAAACTAAATGAGAAAATAGCTGAAATTGGAAATATTACAAAAAGTATGGGTGAGGGGCTTTTAGTTGTTGATAATAACTATAAAATTATTTATATAAACAACATGGTAACTCAAATTTCAAAATACAGTACAGACGAGTTACTAAATCAAGATTTAAATATTTTATGTGACAACTATTCAAATATACTATATAAAATAGAGAATGTTTTTAAAACAAAAGAGTTGACAAAGATAGAAAAAGAGTATATTGTCTCAAAGACTGGTAAGCAAATTCCTATATCTTTATCTATATCCCCACTAAAATCAGATACAGAAGATAAAATTGTTATTATATTTCAAGATATTACAGATGCATTATTAAAACAAAATAGAATAAAAGAGCTACTTTTACAAGAAAAATATTTAAAAAGTATTTTGCAAACGGTTACAAATGTAAATCAAGCGATTATAGAATCTACAAATTTAGAAGATTTATTAAAAAGAAGTTGTAAAAAATTAGAAGACCATGAATATTATAAACTTGTATTTATAACACTTCAAGATACAAATGGTTATGTAAATTACACAAAAACTATGTTAATCAATCAAGATATGCAAAATGAGTTTTTAAATGAATTGACATTTCATCCATCAATAGAGTCTATAGAAAAAAATAGTATTGTTATTTTTGATGATTTTAATAAAAAAGAGTGTTCTAAAATGTTACTTGACTCTATAGAAGAGAATAATTTAAGATTTGCGATTACACTCCCTTTAAAGAAAGACACACAGTCACCTCCAGTTGGTTCTATTACAATATTTACAGTTAGACTTGATGGTTTTGAAAATGAAGAGATAAAAATTCTTCAAGAGTTATGTATAAATTTAGGATTTGCTATTCATGCATACAAACAAAAAGAGATGTTAGAAAAAATAGAGAGTGAAAAGATAAAAAACTATGAAGAGACAATATTAGTCTTTGTTGATATGATAGAGCAACGAGATACATACACAGCAGGACATTCACATAGAGTATCTCTTTATTCAGAGCTTATAGCAAGAGAGTTGGGATTTAGCGAAGAGCAGATAATAAAATTAAAACAAGCAGCGATTTTACATGACATAGGAAAAATCCAAACGCCAGATTCTGTACTTTTAAAACCTGGTTCATTAAGTGATTTGGAATATACTCTTATAAAACAACATGCATTAATCGGTTATGAGATGCTTTCAAAAATGGATGTTTATAAAGATTTAGCAGAAATTATGAAATATCATCATGAAAGATTTGACGGCAAAGGGTATCCACTTGGATTAAAAGGTGATGAGATACCACCAATTTCAAGAATATTAATAGTAGCTGATGCTTTTGATGCTATGACAACAAATAGAATTTATAAACCACGAAAAACAGTAGAGAGTGCATTAGAAGAGATTGCAAAAAACAGATGTACACAATTTCACCCAGAGGTTGTAGATGCAACATTAAAAGCACTAAAAAATATTGAAATAGATACAAAAGTTTCTCAAGTTCCTGTAAGTATGCTAGAAAAAGAGAGACTTGCATACTTTTATAAAGACCAATTAACAGACCTTTATAATAAAAGTTATTTAGAAATTACACTAAAAGATTTAGATAAAACAAAAGCTTCATGTTATGCAATTTATCTTAAAAATTTCACAAAATATAATATAGAAAATGGCTGGGAAGGTGGAAATACTGTACTAAAAGAGTTCTCAAAATATCTGTTAAGAGAGTATCAAAACTCATTTGTATTTAGAATTCATGGAGATGATTTTATTATCATAGATGAAAATAGAGATTTGATGTTAAACGAGACAAACATGAAACAAGAGTCCATTTTGAAAGATTTGTATGTTGATATTCATGTAGTAAAAAAAGATTTAAAATCAGTAAATAAAGTGTTAGATTTAGAAAATTCATTGGAGTAAAATTTATGATTTATGATATTATCGTTGTTGGTGGCGGTCATGCTGGAGTTGAGGCATCTTTAGCACCTGCAAAAATTGGTTTAAAAACATTGCTTATTACGATATTAGCAGAGCAAATCGGTGCGGCTAGTTGTAATCCTGCTATCGGTGGTTTAGCAAAAGGGCATTTAGTCAAAGAGCTTGATGCTTTGGGTGGTTTCATGGGGGTTGCAACGGATAGTAGTGCAATTCAATTTAAGATATTAAACAGTTCAAAAGGTCCAGCAGTTAGAGGTAGTAGAGCTCAAATAGATATGGATAGGTATAGAATTTTTACAAGAACGGCACTTTTAAGAGAGAAAAATTTAGACATAGCTCAAGAGATGGTTGAAAAACTTATCGTTGAAAATGGCGAAGTTATCGGTGTTGAGACAAATCTGAAAAATAGATATTTTGCAAAAAGAGTGATACTTACAACTGGTACATTTTTAAATGGTGTTGTGCATATTGGAGAGACAAAACTTAGTGCTGGACGAATTGGAGAGCTAGCATCAATCTCTTTGGGCAACAATCTAAAAGAGTTGGGGCTTGATGTTGGAAGACTCAAAACGGGTACAACTCCACGAATTGATGCAAAAAGTATAGACTTTAGCGTCATGGAGGTGCAAGATGGCGATATTCCACCAATTCCATTTAGCTTTAAAACAAAAAAAGATGGATTTAATCCAACTCAACTTCCATGTTATCTAACATACACAAATGAAACAACTCACACTACAATCGAAAGCAACTTCGCAAGAGCTCCACTTTTTACAGGTCAAATAGAGGGCATTGGTCCTAGATATTGCCCTAGTATCGAAGACAAAGTAAATAGATTTAGAGATAAAGAGAGACATCAAGTGTTTGTCGAACCTCAAACATTAGAGGCTACTGAATATTATGTAAATGGGCTAAGCACCTCACTTCCAACAGATGTACAACTCTCTTTTATCAGAAGTATCGCAGGGCTTGAAAATGCTAAGATTGTTAGATATGGGTATGCTATAGAGTATGATTATGTAAATCCAACAGAACTCAAACATACATTGGAGACAAAAAAGATAAAAAATTTATATCTAGCAGGTCAAATAAATGGCACAACAGGATATGAAGAAGCAGCTGCTCAAGGGTTGATGGCTGGAATAAATGCTAGTTTATCACTTCTTAACAAAGAGCCTTTGATACTTAGAAGAGATGAGGCATATATCGGTGTTTTGATAGATGATTTGGTGACAAAAGGGACAAAAGAGCCATATAGAATGTTTACAAGTAGAGCTGAATATAGACTACTTTTAAGAGAAGATAATGCAACTATTAGGTTATCTCATTATGGGCATAAAATTGGGCTTATAAGCGATGATGAGTATAAACAAATACTATCTAAGAGTGAGGCTATTAAAAAAGGTGTTGAGATTTTAGAAAATAACAGTGTCACCCCTACAAAAGAGTTTTTATCACTTCTTGAAAGTATAGATGAAGATAAAATCACTGATAAAACTTTACTAAAACATATGGTTGCTAGAAAGAGTTTTGATACAAATAAGCTCAAAATTATTTGGAGTGAGTTTGAAAGTTTTGATGATGAGATATTAGAGCAAGTTTTGATAGAGGCAAAATACTCAAAATATATCCAAAAACAGTCTATTCAAATAGATAAGATGAAAGAGATGATAAATCTTAAAATTCCAAATGATTTTTGTTTTGATGATGTTCCTGGGCTTAGCCGTGAAGTTATAGAGAAACTTAAAAAATTTAATCCACCAACACTATTTAATGCTAGTGAAATAAGTGGAATAACTCCAGCTGCTATTGATATATTACATTTATATATAAATTTGAGAAGTAGAAAGTAAATTTATATGTATCATGAAGTTTGGCAACAGATATTATCATCAAATAAGATAGTTATACTTTCACATATAAATCCTGATAGTGATGCCATTGGCTCTAGTTTAGCACTTTATAATGCTTTAAAGGGTTTTAAAAATGTAACTGTTGTCAATTTTACAAAAGAGTTACCTTTAAATGTTGATTTTTTAGATGGTTTTGATAAAATCAAACATGAAATGCCTAAAAGTTATGATTTGGTAATCAGTGTTGATTGTGGCAATTATAATCGGCTAGGTTTTGAAGTAACATCAAAGATTATAAATTTAGACCATCATGAAGTTCATGAAGATTATGGAACATACAATATTATAGACGGAAATCTTGCAAGTTCATCTTTAGTTGTTTATAAACTATTAAAAGCAAACAGTATAAAAATCTCAAAAAGTGTAGCAACTTGCATATATACGGCACTTGTAGCTGATTGTGGCTTTTTTAAATATGAGAGTGTAAATGCTGAAGTGTTTGAAATTTCAGCAGAGCTTTTAAAAGCAGGTGTTAATGCTAATTTTGTAGCAAATATGCTAACACAAAGAGTCTCTTTAGCTAAATTTAGATTGACTCAATTTGTGCTTGAAACCATGGAGCTATACATAGCTGGCAAAGTAGCTATAATTTATGCAACTTTAGAGATGTTTAGAAAAAGTGGTGCAAAAAGAGTTGATTGTGAAGGTATTAGTTCAATTCCTAGAACTTTAGCAACAGTTGAGCTATCTATATTTTTGATAGAAGAGTTAAATGGTGATATTAAAGTATCTTTTAGAAGTAAAACAAATTTAGATGTTAGTAAAATTGCTGATGAATTTGGTGGAGGTGGTCATATACATTCAAGCGGTGCAGTTTTTAAAAGTTCATCAGTTGAAAGTGTTAAGTCTATACTAATAAATTATTTAAAAAAGGTAATACATGAATAAAAGAGGAAATGGCGGTACTATCGTATTTATGTCAATTTTAATATTGCTTGGAGTAGCTGGTTATTTTATATATAACTCTACAATGTTTGAGAGAGAAAAGCCAAAAATAGTCATAGAGGATGTGTTATACTGGAATTTAAAAGAGCCTTTGAATTTTAAAATAACAGATAATGAAAAATTGAAATTTTATAAAATTGCTTTAACAGATGGTCAAAATGATATTGTATTGAGCAGTAATGTATTGAATGAACCAAAAAAAGAGGTTACTGAAGAGTTAAAAGTTCCAAAATGGGCATTATCTATAAATAAAAAAGAGCTTTATTTTGTTGTTGAGGCAGTTGATGGTAGTAATTGGAACTTTTTTCAAGGTAATAAAGAGGTTAAAAATTTTAAAGTTATTATTGATACGAAAAAACCTAATACATATTTAATTAACAGTTCATATAAAATAACAAGAGGTGGAAGTGCTTTATCTATTTTTAGAGCAGAAGATGAAAATTTAGACTCTATTACAATAGAGACAAATTATGGAAAAAATTTAACTCCTATTCCATTTTATAAAAAAGGGTACTACCTGATTTTAGCTCCATGGAATATTGATTCTAATGAGTTTAATGCAAAAGTTGTGGCTAAAGATAAAGCTGGAAATATCTCAATACTTCCACTTAAACATTTTATTGAAAATAAAAAATATAAAAGTTCAAATATAACTTTAAAAGATGATTTTTTAAATGGAAAAATAACTTCACTTTTTGAAGAGTTAAATCCAGAGGTAGATGCTCAAACACCACTTGAAAAATTTATGTATATAAATGAAAAAGAGAGACAAAAAAATGAAGATTTAATTCATGAAATAACATCTAAAGTTCCTCAAAATCTTATAGATAATTTTTCAATAGAGCTATTTTATCCATTAAGAAATGGAGCTTCTGTTGCATCATTTGGAGATAAAAGATACTTTTTTTATAATAACAAACAAGTTAGTCAATCATCTCATGTAGGACTTGATTTAGCAAGTACAGAGATAGCTGATATTACAGCAAATGACAGTGCAGAGGTTGTTTATGTAGGTTTTAACGGAATATATGGTAATATGCTTATACTTTATCATGGACTTGGGATATTTAGTCTATATGCACACTGCTCTTCTGTACTTGTATCAAAAGGTAATATTGTCAAAAAAGGCGATATTATAGCAAAAACAGGAAAAACAGGATTAGCAATTGGAGACCATTTACACTTTGGAATATTAATTCAAGGAGTTGAAGTAAGACCAGAAGAGTGGATGGATAAAAGCTGGATAAAAACAAATATATATGAAATCATTGAAAATGCTAAAAAGTTGATAGATAATGCAAGTTAGACAAAAAAATATTAGAATATTTGAAATTGTTTTAAATAGTGATAGTGAAAATTTAATAGATTATATCAATAAAAATTATCCACTTGTTAAAGATAATATATTTTTAATCAAGGGAGATATCTCAAAAGAGTTGGTAGAGTTTTTAAATAAACAAAATATATGTTTTGTCGATATGAACTCTTTTGAAAATTATGAAAAGATAGTTTCAAAGGGTAAAGAGATAACCAAAAATGAAAAAGAGATAAAAATCATTACAGCACATGAAATTAAAGATGATACAGTAGAGACAAAAAAGGTATTTAATAGAACTATTAGAAGTGGTGAAGAGATTAATACAGATTATGATATAGTGGTTTTTGGAAGAGTTAATAATGGTTCAAAAATCATCTCTAAAGGTAATGTTGAAATTTTTGGAAATGTAGAAGGTATGGTTATTTGCGATGGTTCATACATGATTTTAAAAAGTGTAAAAAGCGATAACATATTTTTTAATGGTGAAAATATAGATAAGAATAGTTTCGATGGTAAGATAAAAAAAGTATATTTAAATGAGAATAATATAGAGATTAAGGAACTTTAAAATGTATCAAAAAACTATAAAAAAAGCAGTTCAAATTGTTGGAATTGGTCTTCATAAAGGTGTTCCTGTTAAGCTTAGATTAGAACCACTTGAAGCAAATAGTGGTATAGTTTTTTATAGAGAAGATTTAGCAAAAAGTATAGAGCTAAAACCAAGTAGTGTTATAGATACAACAATGGCAACCGTAATAGGAAATAGCGAATTTTTTATATCAACAATAGAACATATGTTAAGTGCTATTTATGCTTATGGTATTGATAATTTAAGAATTGTATTAAATAATGATGAGATACCTATCATGGATGGTAGTAGTATAGGTTTTTGTATGTTACTTGATGAAGCTGGAGTTATTGATTTAGATAGTTTTAAAAATGTAATCATGATAAAAAAAGATGTTTTAGTTAGTGAGGGTGAAAAGTTTGTTAAATTATCTCCAAATAACTATACAGAGTATAGTTTCAAAATAAAATTTGACCATCCTGTAATTCAAACACAATCATTTGATTTTAGCTTTTCTAAAAAAAGTTATATCAATGAGATAGCTAGAGCTAGAACATTTGGCTTTTTAAAAGAGGTTCAATATTTAAGAAGTAAAAATTTAGCACTTGGTGGTTCGCTTGATAATGCGATTGTTTTAGACGATAAAAAAGTTTTAAATAGCGATGGTTTGAGATTTGAAAATGAGTTTGTAAGGCATAAAATTTTAGATGCAATTGGTGATTTATCACTTCTTCAAAAACCATTTTTAGGAAAATATAGCTCCTTAGCTGGAAGTCATAAATTAAATCATCTATTAACATTAGAACTATTAAAAGATAGCTCTAACTATGAGATAGTATCGGTTAAAAATTTATATAAAGAGTTAAATATAAATTATGAACAAGCCTACTGTTGATATACTGATTATTGCACTTAATTCGCCTATTTTAGTAGGTGTTTATAAAAATAATCAATTAATACAATACATAGAAACAAGTGAAAAAACAAGTGATTGTTTGCCAATAATATTTAAAGAGTTATCAGATAGTTATAAAATTAATCACATATATTTTACAAAAGGTCCAGGGAGTTTTATGGCAATAAAGTTAGTTTATGTTTTTTTAAAAACAGTTAGTATCGTTCAAAATATCAAACTATTTGCTACAGATGGATTTTTATTTTCAACAGGTAATTATATAAAAGCTCATGGAGAGTGCTATTTTGTAAAAAAAAATGAAAAAATAGAACTAGAAGTTATTAAAGAGACTATTTTTGTAAAGTTTGAGTTACCAAAGCTATTAGATACATCAAAGTTTTCTACAGACATATCACCTATGTATATATTACCAGCAATAAATTAGCCAAAGGAGAGTTGTTGTATATTAGTGTACCCGCAACAAGTGCAAATTTAGGACCAGGATTTGATTCACTTGGAGTTGCAATAAATTTAAGAAATGCAATAAAAATAAAAAAATCTACATATTTTAGTATATCAGTCAAAGGTGAAGGTGAAAAAAATCCAAAACTTAAAGGGAATAATCTTTTTATAAATATTTTTAATGAATATTATTATAATTTAACAGGTAAAAAAGATAATTTTAGATTTTTGTTTTATAATAATATACCAATGTCAAGAGGACTTGGAAGTAGTTCTGCTGTTATTGTAAGTGCTATTATGTCTGCTTATGAGGCATCAAATATATCTATTTCAAAAGAAAAATTATTAAATTTAGCATTAAATTACGAATCTCATCCAGATAATATCACACCAGCTGTAATGGGTGGGTTTAATGTTGCAGTTGTTGAAAATAACAAAGTATTATCAATTAGAAAAAATATGCCAAACTATTTAAAAGCTGTTGTTGTAATACCAGATAAAGCTATTTCAACTGCACAATCAAGAACAACTTTACCAAATTATTACTCTAAAAAAGATGCTGTATATAATCTTTCACACTCATCATTAGTAACAGGTTGTTTTTTATCTGAAAATTGGGAGCTTTTAAAATATGCTGCAAAGGATAAATTTCATCAAGCTATTAGAATGAAAAATATGCCTGAACTGTTTGAAGTTCAAAAAATTGCTCTATTAAATGGTGCATTAATGAGTACACTATCTGGAAGTGGTTCATCATTTTTTAATCTATCTTTTGAAGACAATGCTATTAATATACAAAAAAAAATAGTAGAAAAATATCCTAACTTTAAAGTTGAAATTTTTGACTTTGATAACAAAGGAGTATATTCAAAATAGATAATATTAAATAAAAGTTTATTTTGGTAAAATGGTAAGCATGAAAATATGTGTTAGAATGTGCATTTGTTGCAAAAATAGATTTGAACAAAAAAATTTACTTAGACTTCAATATTTAAATAAAAAACTTCAAAAATATACAAATTATGGAAGAAGCTTTTATATATGTCATGAGTGTCTAAATCAACAAAACAACAAAAAATTATTAAATTCAATTTTAAATATTTGCAAAACAAAAGATAAAGAGAAGATATTATTAGATTTAAAGGAGATTAGTCTTGATTCAACAAAAAGTACGAGTATGTGAGATTGCAAAAGAGGTAGGTGTTAAATCAAAAGATGTTGTCGAAAAAGCTCAAGAAGTTGGGCTGTTAGATGTAAAAGCAGCAAACAGTACTGTTGATACTGATATTGCTGAAAAGTTAATAAACTACATCATGAAGGGTGTTAATGAATTTACTGAAAGCAATATAGCAAGTAGTAATTTGGATTTGGAAAAACCAAAAACAATTCAAATAGAAACAGATAAAACTGAAGATAAAGAGCAAATAGAGAGTGTTATTTTAACTAACGAAGATAAAAACAGATCAGAAATTGATGAAGCAAAATCAAAAACTGTGGAAAGTGAAGTTGTACAAGACAAAAAAGAGGTTGGTATCTGGGCTGATGTTAAAAACTCTAAAAGATTAACTATTGTCAAAAAAAGAAGAGATATAGAAAAACCTCAAGACGAAAAATCTCAAGAATCTTCTACTCAAAAAGAAAAACAAAAAATTGACAAAATACAACAAAAAATAGATGAGATGACAAATGAGCAAAAACTAACACTTAAACAATCTCAACAAGAATTAATGAGAAAAAAGAAAAAACAGAAAAAAGTTGTATTACCTACTAAAAAAGATGTAGTTAAAAAAATCGACCTTTTAGAAACAAGAGAGTTCAAAGAAGATTTATCTTCAGATGATGAAGAGATTGTATTACTTGATTTTAGTGCAAACGAATATCGTACTAAAAAAGAGGAAGTAAAACTTGATGAAAATAGAATAAAAGTTGCAAAACAAAGCATTGATATTAATGGTGGTTCTCATCAACTAAGAAGAGTAAAATCAAAAAGACCAAAAATTACTCCAAAAATAGAAAAGCAAAATGCCATAGTAGTTCCTGAAGAGATTAGAGTTTATGAGTTTGCTGAAATTGCTGGAATTGCTATCAAAGATGTGATTACAAAACTATTTAAATTAGGTTTGATGGTTACAAAAAATGACTTTTTAGAAAAAGATGTTATAGAAATATTAGCAGAGGAGTTTGAAATAGAAATTCAAACACAAAATGTGTTAAATGAACTTGATTATATTCAAGCTTACGAATTGGACTCTAATGAAGATGATACAAGTTTAGAAATTAGACCACCTGTTATTACAATCATGGGACATGTTGACCATGGAAAAACATC
>JACAEZ010000069.1 GCA_013388565.1 Campylobacterales bacterium
AACTATATCTAACAGTAGTTCTTCAAGTTCAATAACTTCTAGTGTAAATAGTTCATCAAATTTACCAAATTTTGGTGGATAGAAAAAATATTAAAAGGGTTCTTATGAAAAAAATATCTATAACTATATCTATAATATCATCAATGTTTATAATAGGTTGTGGAGGAAGTGGTACTACATCTATAGAACTTTCTTCGCAAACTGGCATAGGTTATTTAGTAGATTCTCCAATAAGTGGATTTGATTACATTTGTGGCAAAAAAACAGGAACAACTGATACAAATGGTAAATTTGAATTTGAAGTTGGACAAAATTGTATATTCTATGCTGGATATATTAATTTTATAGCTCCATCATCTCTATTTCAAAATAAAAATAGTAGATATATAACTCCTTATGATATTTATGATGATAATACAACTGTAATAAATTTAGCAAGAACTATGCAAACACTAGATAGCGATAGTAATCCAGCTAATGGAATAACAATAACTACAGATATAAAATCAAAAACAATTCCTATATTATTTAATGATAATTCACAGTTTACTATACAATTAAATCAATTAGCAACAAATTTATCTAAAACAGCAGTTACTGAAACCATAGCTCAAGCACATTTAAATCAAACAATGGCTTCATTGCCACAAATTCCAAATGTATCAAGTAGTAGTTCAAGTTTAAGTATAACAATTTTAGCTCCAAATATTCAAAATTTAGTAAATTCAGGTGCATCAGCTTCAAACATTGCACTATTAACAGGTGTTAATAGTATAAATGGACTTAATATGTTTACTGATTTAAGTGTTGCAAAATTAGAAAAAATAGTAACACTATTAATAAATGCAGGATATAAAAATGCTTTAATAAGTGCTATAAATAGTTATCAATTAAAAAGCAAACGAGCAATGACACAAGCACAATGTGAAAGTATTGCAGGAAATCCACCACCATTACCAAGTGATTTTTCATATCCTTACTATTGTGAGTGTTTATCTACATTTTCATCTTTATTTCCATCAAATGCAACATGTCAAGATAACATTAACTCTTCAACAGCATCAAGCAGTAGTATAAGTAGCACAACAACATCATCATCATCAAGTCAAGCAAGTAGTAGTTCGTATAGCAGTATATCATCATCTATTTCTATCGCAAATGTGTTAAATCTTACAACATTTATAGCATTAGCAAAAACTGTAACTACAAACCAACAAATTATCAATATAATAGACCAAATATCAATTTTTAATGGCTCTATTTCAGAACTTTCTAGTAGTTTTGATACTATTATAGAGAGTTATAAAAACACATTATGAAAAAGCTACTTCTTTTTATAATATCTTTTTCATTTTTATCAGCTAGTGAATATTATGGTATTCAAGTTGGAGCATTCAAAAATGATAATTTTAAACATAATGGAATGTTAGATAACATAAAAAAACATAATTTAGAGTATAAAGTTATTGAAAAAGATGGATATTATAAACTAATAGTTGGTAATTACAAAAATCAAGATGAAGCTAGAACATATATTCAAACAATATATGAACATGTTGGTCAAAAAGGGTTTGTTGTAAAAGTAAAAGAGATAGAAGATATTAAAATACAAAAAGAAATTGTATCTAATAGTAATATTCAAAATATTAACCAACAAAATTATATAGCAAAAGAACAAAATGTCGAAAACGATGATAGTTTGTACTATATACAAGTTTTAACTGTTTCTAATCAAGAAGATATTGAAAGTGCATTAATAGAATCTATTTATGCGAGAGGATATAAATATAAGATTGTTTATGACAATAATATGTATAAATTGATTATAGGACCTTTTAATTCAAAAAATAGTGCTATTGAACCTTTATATGATATAAAAAGTTCAATAGCAGAAGAGGCTAAATTAATAAAAGAGATACCAACTACTACAGTATATAAAGAAAATAATCAACCAAAAACAGAAAAACAGACAAATATTATAAAAAACTTGGACAGAAAATATTATGCAGGTGGATTAGTTGGACTCCAAACAAATAACTATACAGTTAATGGAGTAAATGCAAAAAACTCTCTAATTGGTGGGGTTAAAGGAGGTTTTAGATTGAATGACAATCTATCTTTAGAAGGAAGTTTACTATTTTCAAATCCTGCTACATTTAATATAAATAGTCAAACAGCTCCTTTGCAAGTAAAATTTGAAACAAACCCTATCTTAAATTTAGGTATAAAATATAGATATGAGATGTTAAAAGAGCTATATGGCTATACAAACGGTGGAGCTTCTATAACAAAACAAAATGTTTCTATAACAAATAATACAAATACAGATGAAATAGTTGTAAATCCTTATGCAGGTGTTGGAGCTGAATACTCTTTAGATAAAGCATTTTTATTTGGCATTGGTTATGATAGAGTATTTGGATTAGATTTAAATAATTTTTTATTTTCTATAAATTACAATTTTTAAATCTAATTTAAGATTACTTTCCGTACGACAAGTAATCTTAACTGTTTCTTAATTCATTTAATATTTGTTCCAACTCTTTTATGACAGTTTCTCTATTCTCTAAATTATTTATATCTATTCTTATATTAAATATACCATTTTTTTTACTACATTTAAAACAATCTATTTGTTTATTTTCATATTGTTTTATGTAATTTAATGCCTCTATTTCGCTTAAATCAAAAATTTCAAAAAATAGTTTTGTTTTTAAATTATCTTCAATTTTCATGTTTGATAATTTTGATAACACATTTATCTTTTTATACTCTCTTTTTTTAGCTTCTGAAATTATCTCGTTTGGCAGTTTTAAAAGTGACAATATCTTAGATATATGGCTTATACTTTTACCAAGACTTAAAGCTATCTCTTCATGAGTTGTAAATATCCCATTTTCTATTAGTGAGTTGTAAGAGAGAGCTAATTCCAATGGGTGTAAATCTTTTCTTTGCAAATTTTCAACTATCACTATTGTACTTAACTCTTTTTTTGAGTACTCTCTTATTATTGCTGGTATTGAAGAAAATCCAAGTTTTTTATATGCGGTATATCTCCTATGCCCTGCTACTATAATATATCTATTTGTGTTATCTGGATTTTCTGCTACTATTATTGGTTGAGCCAATCCTTGTGATTTTATAGATTCTGCTAACTCTAATACCTCACTTTCATCTATTTCAAGTCGTGGTTGATAAGGATTGTTATCTAAAATAGAAAGTTCTACCTCTCTTACCATCTCTTTGCTTATATTTAGTGCAACTCTGCTTTTACTACTCTCTTTAAACTCTTCAACTATCGTTTTATCAAATTTCTTTGTCATGATTTACCTTTTAAAAATTTATGATAAAATATCACTGTTAGAACATGTGCGACTATATTGTTGATGGAGCGGATAAAGGTTGGGAGTAATTAACCCAACTTTTTTTTGTCCGCTCTTAAAACAATATAGGAGGTAAGTCGCGATAAAAGTTATAACAATCTTTTTCTTAGTGGCTATTGTAATAACTATAGCTTATTAAGCACGATTAAGAGGAGTTTATCTCCCCCTCCAATAAGTTTTTAATCTTCTTTTATTATTCCATTTTTCACCAAATAATCAAATGCAATTTTAAGTATCTCACCACCTATTTTAAACCCCATATCGCACTCTTGTTTGTACTCAAATATCGGTATATGAAATGCTTGACTTTCAGACATTGTTAAAAGTTTTGGAATAAAATATAAATTATCAATTCCCGCTTTAAAAGATAACTCAACAAGTACATCTTTATAATGTTTATTCAAATTTGTATTCTCTATCTTATTTATCACAAGTCCAAAAATATTAAAATCTTTAGAATCTTTCAAATCTATCATCTCATTTTTATAAAGCTCTAATTGCTCCAAAAGTGTTTTAAATCCTCTTGCAGGAAACTCTTCAGGAATTGCTATCAATAAAATATCATCTGAACAATTTAGTGCCATTTGTGTATAAAGCCCAACAGTAGGAGGTGTGTCGATGATTATAAAATCATAAAACTCCTCTATCAATTTCAATGTCCTATTTAGTCTAGTTTCAGGTGTTGTTTTTGTTCTAAGTGACTCTATTTCTATACCCAAATCTATAGATGATGGCAAAATATCATACTTTACATTTTCAAACTCAACTGTTGAAATAGAGTTCAAAACAACATCTTTAGTAACAAGCTCTCTATTTTCTTTATGAAGCCTCATGATATCTGCTATTGTAGGTTTATTTGATAGTATATTTTGGGATAAAAAATTTTCAGATAGATTTGCTTGTGGGTCAAAATCTACAATCAATATCCTAGCTTTTTTAGAGCTTATCAACGATAAACTACTAGCAAAATTAATAGCCAAAGAACTTTTTCCAACACCACCTTTGTTTTGAATAATACTGATAACTTTACAATCATGAAACTCTATTTTTTGAGGGTTTATATGTAAAAAATCAGATGGAATAAAATGTTTTTTTAACTTTTTTGTTTGAAATGTAAGTGATACCATGGTTTTATTTTCTACTCGCTGAAGTATTGTAGCTCGTGAGATATTAAGTCTATTTGCAGCTACATTAGTATTTAACAATTCCAATATTTTCTCCTATTTTGTAATTATTTTATCTAACTTTACGATGAAAAATTATATCATAAATTAACAAAACTAGTTTTAAGCCAACAAAAATAGATAAATGGATAAAATCAAAACCTTTAAGTTTTTTGGCTAAAAAAGGAAAAATATGCAAATATGTTTGGATATAGATTCATCTTTACAAAAAAATTTTAAAGAGATTGGCATTGAACCAATAGAGGCTATTAAAGAGTTTTTCAACTACATTAAAAGTTTTAAAGAGTTACCATTTAAAACCCCAAATGATGAGACATTAAATGCAATACATGAAGCTGAAAATGGTATTAATATGCAACAAATTAGCTTTGATGAGCTAATCGCTGAAGCTAAAAATAAAATATCAAAACGATAATTGAAAGGCATAAGCTATTTGTAAAAGATTTTTTAAAAATCAAATTTACAGATGAACATTTTGCAAAATTTGTAAAATATATCTCTTTATTGAGTGATGGTAAAAATTTACCTATTGAGGCCAAAGAACATCCTCTTGTAGGTGAATTTTTAGGATATAGAGAGTTTCATATAGGCGGTGATTTATTGGTAATTTATAAGATTGAAGATAATTGTTTAAAACTTATTAGAATTGGTACACATTCGGCATTGTTTAAAAAGTTTTAAATTTATTAGATACAAATATTGTTAAGAATATAATTCATTTCAAAAACATAAAAAAAGGACAAATATGTATCTATTTACAAGTGAAGTGGTAAGCCCAGGACATCCTGATAAGTGTGCTGATATAATAGCTGATAGTATAGTCGATAGACTTATCATGGGCGATAGTAAAAGTAGAGTTGCTAGTGAAGTGTTTGTAGCAGGAAAGCATGTTGTAATTGGTGGAGAGGTTACATCAAAAGTAGAGCTTAGTACAGAAGAGTATAAGCAAATTGTAATTGATGCACTGAAAAAAATTGGTTACAATGGAAATCCTCACTTTACAAAAGCTGAATGCCTTCATCCAGATGATGTTTTGGTGCAAGTTTTATTAAATAGACAAAGCCCAGATATAAATCAAGGTGTCGATAAAGAAGATGGCGAAACAGGTGCTGGAGATCAAGGTATTATGTTTGGATATGCAGATATTGAGACATACAACTACATGCCAAGTGCTATCACTTATGCTAGAATGCTTATGGAAAAAGTCTATCACTATGCCTTAAATCATCCGCATAAATTGGGTGTTGATATAAAAACACAAGTGACTATGGATTATGGCAATAAAGCGAACTTTGACAATTGTAATCCCCAAAAAATCCATACAATCGTAGTATCAGCTCCATGTGTTAGTAGCATGAGCATTGATGAAGTTAGAGCTTTGATTATGGAGTTAATAATTGATACAAATTTGCCAAAAAATCTATTTAATCCAAATGATTGCATTATTCATATAAATCCAACAGGTAAATATGTAAGCCACTCAAGCCTTCATGATAGTGGTCTAACTGGTAGAAAACTTATAGTTGATAGTTTTGGCGGTTATGCACCAATAGGCGGTGGAGCTCAATCTAGTAAAGATTATACAAAAGTGGATAGAAGTGGGCTTTATGCAGCTAGATATTTAGCCAAAAATATAGTAGCAGCAGGACTTGCTAAAAAATGTGTCGTTCAAATATCATATGCAATCGGTGTTGCAAAACCAACATCAGTCGCAGTAGATACTCATGGAACATGCATAAAAGGTGTCGATGATGATAAATTATCAACTTTTGTGATGGAAAACTTCCCACTTACTCCAAATTGGATAACAAATAAATTTAGTCTTGATAAGCCTAGTGAAGAGACATTTTTATATGCAGATGTCGCAAGTAGAGGTCAAGTAGGACAAAGTGATTATCCATGGGAACAGCTTGATTGTTTATTTTTATTTGAAGAATTAAAGGTTAAGGCTAAATGACATTGAATTAGTACATCATGTAAAATTTAACACAAAAGAAGAGGCAAAGTAACCATTCAGCATCCTCTTCTACTTTTCAAAATGCCTATTTTGTGCGATTTTAATACTTAATTTAATGTACTGAATGGTTACTAAACAAAAATAATAACAAACTATATTGAATTTTATAACAATAAAAGATTATATTTTTACAATGGTTATACTCTCCATTGGAAGATGAAATTAGGCGGTGGCTTAAGCAACATGAAAAAGTAGCTTAGATTTTTTAGGTTATTTGTACCAAAAATGGTTGACAAATCAGTGCTGGTATTTGAAACTTATTGATAGCTTAGTGAGTCATGGGCAAGAGAATGGGATTACATTTTTATTCTCTAAATGTTGCTTTTTTTATATTGCAACAGGTCTAATAAATAAAATATGAGAGAAAAGTAGATGATTCCATTTTTAGATTTAAAAAATATAAATGCAGAGTATAGAGCAGAATTAATAAATGCTTGTACTAGAGTGATAGATAGTGGTTGGTATATTCAAGGAAATGAGTGTAAAGAGTTTGAAAAAGAGTTTGCTAACTATTGTGGTACAAAACATGCTATTGGTGTTGCAAATGGTTTGGATGCTTTGATTTTAATTTTAAGAGCATATAAAGAGATGGGAATTATGAGCGATGGTGATGAAGTGATAGTTCCAGCGAATACATATATTGCATCTATTTTGGCAATTTCGCAAAATAATCTTGTACCTATTTTAGTTGAGCCATCATTAGATACATATCTGATAAATCCAGATGAAATAGAAGAAAAAATTACTCCAAAAACAAAAGCAATTTTACCAGTTCATCTTTATGGACAAACTTGCGACATGGATAAAATAGTAAAAATAGCAAAAAAATATAACTTAAAAATTATAGAAGATTCAGCTCAATCTCATGGAGCATACTTTGGATATAAAAGAAGTGGAAACTTAGGTGATGTAAGTGGTTTTAGTTTTTACCCAGGAAAAAATTTAGGTGCTTTAGGTGATGGTGGAGCTGTTACAACAAACGATGATGAATTAGCACAAATTATTAGAGCATTAGGAAATTATGGTAGTCATAAAAAGTATGAAAATTTATATAAAGGTGTAAATAGTCGTCTTGATGAAATTCAATCGGCAATGCTTAGAGTAAAGCTTAGCTATTTAGATAAAGAGATAAAAAATAGAAGAGAAATAGCAAACTACTATTTACAAAATATTAAAAATGAAAAAATAATTTTACCATTTGTGCGAAAAGAAGATAATCATGTATGGCATCTATTTGTTATAAGAACAAGTAAAAGAGATGAACTTCAAAAATATCTAAGTGATAATGGTATTCAAACACTTATTCATTATCCAATCCCACCACATAAACAAAATGCCTATAAAGAGTGGAACAATAAATGCTATAAAGTAAGTGAAAAAATTCATCATGAAGTGTTGAGTTTGCCTATAAGTGGTGTGCAAAGTTTGGAAGATACAAAAAAAATTGTGAATATTATTAATGAATATTAGAAAGTTGGTATTTTCATGAAAGTTTTAATATTAGCGGGTGGCTATGGTACAAGATTATCAGAAGAGACAGATATAAGACCAAAACCGATGGTAGAAATTGGTGGAAAGCCAATTCTTTGGCATATCATGAAGATATATAGCAGTTATGGTTTTAATGAATTTGTGGTTTTGCTAGGCTATAAGGGGTATTATATAAAAGAGTATTTTGCTAACTATTTTTTACATCAAAGCGATGTTACATTAGATATTCAAACTGGAAAAATGGAGGTTCATAATAATTCAAGTGAACCTTGGAAAATCACTCTTTTAGATACAGGCTTGAGCAACATGACAGGTAGTAGAATAAAACAAGCTGAAAAATTTGTAAATAATGAACCGTTTATGCTTACTTATGGCGATGGTGTAGCTGATGTAAATATATCAGAGTTACTTAAATTTCACTCCTCTCACAGTAAAGCTATGACTATGACTTCAGCTCAACCAGATGGTAGATTTGGAGCATTAAATATTGAAGATGGTAACAAAGTAACACATTTTCTTGAAAAACCTAAAGGTGATGGTGGTTGGGTTAATGTTGGATTTTTTGTATGCGAACCAAAAGTATTTGATTATTTGAGTTTTGATGAAAATTGCATATTTGAACAACTTCCTTTACAAAGTTTGGCAAAAGATGGTGAAATATTTACATACAAACATGATGGTTTTTGGAAACCTATGGATACACTTAGAGACAAACAAGAGCTTCAGAAACTTTGGGATACAAATAAAGCCCCATGGAAAGTATGGTAATGCAAGATTTATTTAATGAGATATATAAAAATAAAACAGTTTTAGTTACAGGACATACAGGATTTAAAGGTTCATGGCTTAGTTTTTGGCTAAATCAAATGGGTGCAAATGTTATTGGATATTCACTACAGCCTTCAACAACTCCAAACCATTTTGAACTATTAAATTTAGATATGGTTTCTATCATCGGCGATATTAGAGATATAGAAAATTTAAATCAAGTTTTTCAAACATATAAACCAGATATTGTATTTCATTTAGCAGCTCAACCATTAGTTAGGTACTCTTATAGTTATCCAATAGAGACATATGAAACAAATGTAATGGGTGTTGTAAATTTATTTGAGTGTTGTAAAAAATCAAGCAGTGTTAAAGCAGTTTTGAATGTTACAACAGACAAATGCTATGAAAATAGAGAGTGGATTTGGGGATATAAAGAGAGTGACCCAATGGGTGGTTATGACCCATATAGTGCAAGTAAAGCTTGTTCAGAATTAATTACAAGCTCTTATAGAAACTCATTTTTTAATTTAAACGAGTATCAAAAATCACATCAAATATTAGTTGCTACTGCTAGAGCTGGAAATGTTATAGGTGGTGGAGATTGGAGTATTGATAGATTAATACCAGATATTATAAAAGCTACTGTTAAAAGTGAGAAAGTTATTATTAGAAATCCAAATTCAACAAGACCGTGGCAACATGTTTTAGAGGCTATTTATGGATATTTATTATTGGGTGAAAAATTGTTAAATGGCGAAAAAGAGTTTGCAGATGCTTTTAATTTTGGACCAAATGATGATGATATGCTAAAAGTGATTGATATTTTGAAAATGTCAAAAGAGTGTTGGAGTAGTATAGATTTTGAAATTATAAACAGTAATACCCTTCATGAAGCATCTTTACTAAAACTAGATTCTACAAAAGCTAGATTAAAATTACAGTGGAAACCTAAATGGAACTCAAAAATTGCTATAGAACAAAGTATAGATTGGTATAGAAATTTTTATGAAAATGGTGAAGTTTTTACAAGTAAGCAATTAAAGGATTATATTGAGCAGATTTGATATTTTAAATAGTGTATTAAATGGTGTTTATATTTTAAATATTAAACAATTAAGCGATGATAGAGGTTTTTTTGAGAGGCTTTTTTGTAAAGAGGATTTTAAAGATATAGGTTTAAAAAAAGAGATAGTACAAATTAATCGTTCATGTACTAAAAAAGTTGGTTCAATTAGAGGTATGCACTATCAACAAATGCCAAAAAGTGAGACTAAAATCATTAGATGTTTAAAAGGTGAAGTACTTGATGTTGCTGTTGATTTAAGAGAAAACTCTCCAACTTTTTTGAAGTATCATGCAGAAATTTTAAGTGAATATAATAATAAAATTATTGTTATTCCCGAAGGTTTTGCTCATGGATTTCAAGTCTTGAAAGAAGATAGTGAACTTTTATATTTTCATACAGAGTATTATTCGCCACAAGCTGATAGTGGTGTTAGATTTGATGACCCCTCTTTAGATATTCAATGGTTATTAGAACCTACTGAAATATCTCTAAAAGATAAAAATTATAAATTGATAGATGAAAATTTTAAAGGTGTAATAATATGAAATGTCGTTTTTGCAATCATGAACTTAGTGTAGAATTTATTGATTTAGAACATACTCCTGCATCAAATTCATTTTTAAAACATGATGATTTAAATAAAACAGAGTACTATTTTCCATTAAAACTATTTGTTTGTGATAAATGCTTTTTGGTTCAAGTAGATGAATACTTCAATCATGAAGCTATTTTTAGTGATGATTATGTCTATTTTAGTTCATTTTCTTCAAGTTGGGTAAATCATGCAAAAAATTATGTAGATATGATTAGTGAAAAGTTGTCATTAAATGGAAATTCAACAGTTATTGAAATAGCTTCAAATGATGGCTATTTACTACAATTTTTTAAATCTAAAAATATTCCATGTTTTGGTATAGAGCCTACAAAAAGTACTGCAAATGAGGCAAGAAAAAAAGGAATTCATGTTATTGAAGATTTTTTTGGTTATAAATTGGCACAAACATTGCAAAAAGCAGATTTGATTTTAGGAAATAATGTATTAGCTCATGTGCCTGATATAAATGATTTTGTAAAAGGATTAAAAGAGTGTTTAAAGCAAAATGGCACAATTACTATGGAGTTTCCACATCTACTCAATTTAATTTTAGAAAATCAATTTGATACTATCTATCATGAACACTTCTCTTATCTATCACTTTATACAGTTAAACAGATTTTTAATAAACAAGGTTTGGAAATTTATGATGTAGAAGAGTTGCCAACTCATGGTGGTTCTTTGAGAATTTATGCTAAACATAGTGAAAATTTGAATATTGAAATATCTAAAAATGTTGGATATATATTACAAAAAGAGATTGATTATAAATTAAATAGTTTAGATGGTTATAAAAATTTTCAACAAAAAACAGAAAAAATAAAATATGATTTTTTAGATTTTTTACTAAAAACAAAAAGAGATGGTAAAAAAGTTGTTGGTTATGGAGCTGCTGCAAAAGGAAATACACTATTAAACTATTGTGGTATCAAAAAAGATATGATTATTTTTACAGCAGATGCTTCACCGCATAAACAAAATAGATTTATGCCAGGAAGTCATATACCTGTAGTTTCACCAGAGAGAATAGAAAAGTTAAAACCAGATTTTGTAATAATATTTCCATGGAATATCAAAAATGAGATTGTTGAAAAATTCTCTTTTATCAAAGAGTGGGGTGGAAAATTTGTTACAGCTATTCCTAAATTGGAGATATTTTGAAAGTTTTAGTAACTGGGGCTACAGGATTTATAGGTAATCATGTAGTAAATTTTATTTTAGATAACTATCCAAATGTAGAGCTTATTACAACATCTACAGATATAAATAAAGCAAAAAATTTTAGTTGGTTTGATAAAACAACATATATTTGTCATGATATAAAAGATACAAATAAAAACTTATTTGAATATTTTAACTATCCAGATAAAATTATTCATCTTTCATGGAGAGGTTTGCCAAATTATAAAAATTTATTTCATTTTGAAGAGCATTTATTAGAACAGTATGCTTTTATAAAAAATTTAATAGTTAATGGTGCAACAGATATTACAATAACAGGTACATGTTTTGAGTATGGAATGAAAGATGGAAGTTTAGATGAAAACATGATAACAAACCCTACAAATCCATATGGAATAGCAAAAGATAATTTAAGAAAATTTATAGAACAGTTAAATAAGTTTCATGAATTTAATTTTAAATGGGTTAGACTTTTTTACATGTATGGAGCTGGACAAAATGAAAATTCTCTTTTTTCACAACTTGATAAAGCCATTGAAAAAGAGGAAGAGCTTTTTAATATGTCTGGAGGGGAGCAAATAAGAGATTATTTACATGTTAAAGATGTGGCTAATAATATTGTAAAAGTATCTTTACAAAATAGTTTTTTAGGTGTGATTAACTGTTCAAGTAATAAGCCAATTTCTGTTAGAAAATTTGTAGAAGATTATATAGCTTTAAAAAATAGCAATTTAAAATTAAATCTTGGATATTATCCATATCCAGATTATGAACCATTTGCTTTTTGGGGTAATAATAGTAGATTAAAAATGATTTTGGGGAGCAGTTCATGAAGTATATATCAATAGTAACTCCATGCTATAATGAACAAGATAACATAATGGAAGTTTATAAGCAGGTAAAAGAGATATTTGATGAGTTAAAAGAGTATAAATATGAGCATATATTTATAGACAATAGGTCAAAAGATAATACTTATTCAATATTAAAAGAGATAGCAAAAAATGATAAAAATGTAAAATTAATCAGAAATGCTAGAAATTTTGGTTTGATAAAATCACCAGTTTACGGAATGCTTCAAGCTTCTGGTGATGCTATTATTTTACTTGTTGCTGATTTACAAGACCCACCATCTATGATAAAAGATTTTTTGAAAAAATGGGAAGAGGGTTTTAAAGTTGTTTTGGGTGTTAAAACAAATAGCGAAGAGTATCCTATGATGTTTTTAGCTAGAAAATTTTATTATAATGTGATAAGTAAATTATCAGATGTTGAATTAACTAAAAACAATACTGGTTTTGGGCTTTATGATAGAGCTGTAATTGAAATTATTAGAAAAGTAGATGACCCTTATCCTTACTTTAGAGGGCTTGTTTCTGAAATAGGTTTTGAGAGTGCAAAAATAGAGTATCTTCAACCTGTTAGAAAAAGAGGTATTAGTTCGGCTAATTTTTATGTATTGTATGATTTAGGAATGCTTGGAATTACAAGTCATACAAAAGTTCCTCTTAGAATAATGACAATGAGTGGTTTTGTACTATCAATTTTGAGTTTTGTTTTGGCTCTTATCTATTTAGTTAGCAAACTCTTTTTTTGGGATTTATTTGCCCCTGGGTCAGCTTCAATTTTAATAGGTATATTTTTATTTTCATCTATTCAGCTATTTTTCTTAGGAATAATAGGGGAATATATAGCATTTATGCACACACATCTTTTAAAACGACCGCTTGTTGTAGAAGATGAACGAATAAATTTTGATTAAAAGAGGTTTTAAAAAATGGCTCATTCAGATAGTGGCTTACAAAAAATATTAAAAAATCCTGTGATTTTTGATACATTTCAAAAATTAATAGGTAGAACAAAATCAGATATGATTTTTACAAATGATTATGTTAAGCCATTTGATGGCATGAGAGTTTTAGATATAGGGTGTGGTACATCAGCAATACTAAAATTCTTAAGTGAGTATGATATTATTTATGATGGGTATGATGCAAACTTATCTTATATAAATAGCTCTAAAGAGAGATGGAAAAATAGAGATAAATTTAATTTTCATAATCAAATTGTAGATGAAGAGTTATTGAAAAAAGTAGGTAGTAAAGATAGTTATGATGTTGTGTTGGCTATTGGTTTAATGCACCATTTAAGCGATGAAGATATATTGACATTAGTTGATACTGCATATTGTGCTTTAAAAGAGGGTGGTTCATTTATCACTTTTGACCCTTGTAATTTAGATGACATGAATATATTAGAGACTATTGTCTATAAGTATGATAGAGGTAGAAATGTAAAAAAAGTAAATGAGTATATAGATTTACTATCTTCAAAATTTTCTAATATAGATAGTTTTTTAAGAGGAGATATGACTACTTTACCTATTAGATTTTTGGTTTTAAATGGTAAAAAATAATGTTTTTTAAAAACAAAAATTTTCAAATTTCATTTTTTAGTTTTGGTATGCCAATTATTATCTATTTATTGATGATAAAGTTAAATATGCTTTTAGCAGACCCTAAGATGTCTGATTATTGGGCATTAGGTGAGCATTTTTACAACTTTTGGAGTTTTGAAGGTTTTGGATATACAGTTAGAACATATCCAGCCTCTTTATATCAAGCAGTTTTAAGATTTATAGTTGGCGGTGATATATATTATGCTCTATTTTTGCAAACTTTAATTTATTGTCTATCACTTTACTACTTTATAAAAGCATATTTTGATTTAATTCCAAAATGGGCTTTTTTATTGATTGGTTCATCTCCTTTACTTATGTACATTTTAAATACATACAATGCAGAACCTTTACAATTGACACTTTATCTATTTATGTTGGCAGTTGGTAAAAAATTTATAGATACCAAACAGACAAAATATTTTATTATTATGTTGTTTTTTGGCTCTTTGATGTATGC
>JACAEZ010000170.1 GCA_013388565.1 Campylobacterales bacterium
CTCATGAACGAGTGTGATTTTGCAATTATTGCTGGAGGAACTACATCTCTTGAGACAGCTTTTATAAAATTGCCTTCAATGGTTGTAGTAACTGCACAAAATCAAGAAAAAATTGCAAAATATTTGGATAGACAAGGTTTGGCTTTTTGTGTGGAGACAATAGAAAATTTAGATGAAAATAAATTGTCAAATTTGATAAATATATTTGTATCTAAAAAGAGAGATAAAATTTATCAAAATTTATTAAATAGACAAAACCATAATGGGGCATTGAATGTTGCAAATATTATTAAAAAACATCTATTAAAAATAGCATTTGTAAGCGATAGTGATAGTTGGATAAATCAAAAGATAAAAAGGTATTTGGCTAAAAATCAAACATTAAATATTCAAACATTTCATGATTATAGTTTAGTTAAAGATTTTGATGTTGTATTTTTGCTTAGTTATTCAAAGATTATAGATGAAGATAGTTTGAAAAAAAATTCTTTAAATTTGGTAGTTCATGCAAGTGATTTGCCTGATGGTAAGGGTATGTCTCCTCTTAGTTGGCAAATTTTAGAGGGTAAATGTGAAATTATAATTACTATATTTGAGGCAATTTCAAAACTTGATAGCGGTGATTGGTTTTTTAAAGATGTCATGAAGTTTACTGGATATGAGCTTATTGATGAACTTAGAGAGATGGTTGATATAAAAACATTTGAATTAATTGATAAAGTGTTGAATAATTTTAGCGATTTAAAGAGAAACAAGCAAATTGGAGATGGTAAAATCTATCAAAGAAGGACGGTGCTTGATAGCAAATTGGATATTAATAAAAGTATCAAAGAGCAGTTTAATCTACTTAGAATTGTTGATAATGAAAAATATCCTGCATTTTTTGAAATTGATGGACATAAATATATTTTAAAAATAGAAAAAGGTTCTTAAATGGTCTATTTAAGAGAGCTGAATTGTAGTGATGTGAATGAAAATTATCTTTCATGGATGAATGATAGTGAAATTACAAAATATTTAGAGGTTAGATTTAGACAATTTTCTATTGATGATTTGATAAAGTTTGTAAATGAGACAAAAAAAAGTGATACAAACTACCTATTTGGCATATTTTTAAAAGAGTCTAATAAACATATAGGAAATATGAAAATAGGTGACATTAATAAGTTTCACCATTTTGCTGATGTTGGATTATTGATAGGTGATAAAAAAGAGTGGGGCAAAGGGTATGCGACTTTAGCTATAAAAGAGGCTTGTAAAATTGCTTTTAATGATTTAAATTTGTATAAACTAAAATCTGGAATGTATGAAAACAATTTAGGTTCGTATAGAGCTTTTTTAAAAGTTGGATTTAAAGAGGTTGGTAGATATAAAAACCATTGGATTTGTGGTGAAAAACGAGAAGATGAGATTTTACTTGAACTATTAAAAGAGGATTTTCATGAATAGCTTTGCGATAAATGGACGAAAAATAGGAAAAGGTTATCCAGCATATATAGTAGCTGAACTTTCAGCAAATCATGGAAATGATATAAATATTGCAATTGAAAGTATAAAAGTAGCAAAAGAGATAGGAGCTGATGCTGTAAAAATACAGACATATACACACGATACACTAACTATAGATTGTGATAATGAGTACTTTCAAATACATCAAAATACTCTTTGGGACGGTGAGAGTTTGTATTCACTTTATAAAAAAGCTTATATGCCATGGGAGTGGCAACCAACATTAAAAGAGTTTGCAGACTCTATTGGAATTACACTTTTTTCTACACCATTTGATAAAAGTGCAGTTGATTTTTTAGAAGATTTAAAAATGCCAGCTTATAAAATTGCCTCTTTTGAGATATTTGATTTAGAGCTTATAAAATATACTGCTTCAAAACAAAAACCGATGATTATCTCAACTGGTGTTGCAACATTAGAGGATATTGAAGATGCGATAAATGCTTGTAAAAGTGTTGGAAATGAACAAATCGCACTACTTAAATGTACATCAAGCTATCCAGCACAACTTGAAGAGATGAATTTAGCTACTATAAAAGATATGGGTGAAAGATTTAATTGTATTGCTGGATTGTCTGACCACTCGTTTGGAGTTGTAGCTCCAATAGTAGCTACAACTTTTGGGGCTTCTATTATAGAAAAACATTTCATGATAGATAAAAGTATTGGTGGTGCTGATAGTGGTTTTAGTTTGGATAAAAGAGAGTTTGAACTATTGGTAAAATCTGTAAGAAATGCTGAAAAATCTATAGGTAAAGTAAAGTATGAGCTAAATCCAAAAGCAGAGATTTCAAGAGAGCTTTTTGGAAGAAGTCTTTTTGTTGTAAAAGATATAAAAGCAGGAGATATTTTTGATAGTGAAAATATTCGTTCAATTAGACCAGGATTTGGAATAAAGCCAAAGTACCTAAATGATATTTTAGGCAAACAGGCAAAAATTGATTTAAAAAGAGGAACACCTATGAAATTGGAGTATGTAAAATAATGGAATTTTTAAAAAAATTAAAAAATTTGCTTTCAAAAAGGGATAAACAGTTTTTAGCAGGACTTTTTATCTTTTCTATATTTATATCATTGATTGAAACCATTGGAATATCATCTATCATGCCATTTATTGGGGTGGCTAGTGATTTTAGTTTGATTGAGACAAATGAGTATTATAAAGATGTTTATACATTTTTTGGATTTGCAAATCATATAAATTTTGTAATAACATTTGGGTTTTGTTTGATTGGATTTTATATATTTAGAAGTGGGATAAATCTGTTTTATATGTATCTTTTATCGAAATTTTCAAAAGGTAGGTATCACTTATTAGCTTATAGACTATTTGAAAACTACATGGGTATGAGTTACAAAAACTTTGTTCAAAAAAATTCAAGCACTTTGACAAAATCTATTATTCAAGAAGCAAACAATTTAACATTAATTATTAGAGCTGTAATGTTCATGATAAGCGAATTTTTTGTAATAGTATTTATATACTCCATGATGCTTTATGTAAACTATAAAATTACACTTCTTTTGACACTTATTTTAATTATTAATGCACTATTTTTAGTCAAATCTGTATCAAAAAAGATAAAAGTAGCAGGAGCTAAAAGAGAAGAAATTCAACGAACATTTTATGAAATAATAAATAAAAGTTTTGGAAACTTTAAACTAATAAAACTAAAATCTGATGGTAAAAAGATATTAGATGAATTTAATCGTGCTAGTTTTGGGTATGCTAGAGCAAATATAATAAATGAAACACTATATCAATTTCCTAGACTGTTTTTGGAAGCTATCGGTTTTGGACTCGTAACATTTATAATAGTATTTTTAGTTTGGAAGTATCAAAACGATGTAAAATCAATTTTACCAGTAATTTCAATGTTTGTTTTAGGGCTTTATAGACTTATGCCTTCAGTTAATAGAATTATGAATGGATATAATGAAATTATGTTTTATCACAAATCACTACAAATTGTACATACTGATTTGATGTATGATATCGAAGATTTGGGCGATAAAAAAATAGATTTTAAAGAAAAAATTCAACTTAAAAATATCCATTTTGAGTATGAAACAAATAAACCAGTGTTAAATAATATCTCTATTGAAATAGTAAAAGGCGATAAAATAGCATTTATCGGTGAGAGTGGAAGTGGTAAAAGTACACTCGTTGATATTATTATAGGGCTTTACAAACCAATAAGTGGGCATGTTTTGATAGATGGTGTTGAATTAAACGATACAAATATTAAATCGTGGCGAGGCAAAATAGGGTATATTCCACAAAGTGTATATCTATTTGATGGGAGTGTTGGTGAAAATGTGGTATTTGATAGAGAGTATGATGAGGTAAAAATTATTGAGTGTTTGAAAAAAGCAAAAATTTATGACTTTTTAAATCAAAAAGAGGGCATTCATACAAAAGTGGGCGAGGGTGGTATCATGTTAAGCGGTGGGCAAAAACAGCGAATTGCCATTGCTAGAGCATTATATGGAGAGCCTGAAATATTGGTTTTA
>JACAEZ010000171.1 GCA_013388565.1 Campylobacterales bacterium
GTATTAATGAGGCTTGGTTTTTTAGTTGATTTGTTCCTTTGCATGGGATGTAAAGGATGCGAAGTTGCTTGTAAAACTGAAAATGATGTTCCGATAAATAGTTGGAGACTTAGAGTTAAGTATGTAGATACTGGAGTGTTTCCTGAAACAAAAAGAACATTTACTCCACTTAGATGTAATCATTGCGAAAATGCTCCTTGTGAGAGAATTTGTCCTGTAAGTGCATTACACTATTTGGAAAATGGAATAGTAAATATCGATAAAGAGAGATGTATTGGATGTGCTGCTTGTATGATGGCTTGTCCTTATGGTGCAATATATATGGACCCAGAGACAAATACAGCAGACAAATGTACATTTTGTGCACATAGAGTAGCTTCTGGACTTATGCCAGCTTGTGTTGTTACTTGTCCTGTTGAAGCTAATATATTTGGTGATTTAGAAGACCCAACAAGTGCAATCAGCAAATATATCATGAGCAATCAAAAAGGTGGTGGTGTTCAAGTAAGAAAACCTGAAAAAAATACCCATCCAAAACATTTCTATACAAATGCTTCACAAGTTCACCTAAATCCTCTTGCATCAAAAAGAGTAGAAGGGCATGAACTGTTTAACAACATTACACACTTAAAACATATAGGAGCTCACTAATGGTAGAAAGTACAATGGGAGCATTGAATGCTCATGTAACTATGGATGTAGCAATTCCTACTGTTATTTGGGGATGGATTATTACTATGAATATGTGGGCTAAAAGTATTGGTACTGGTATCATACTTGTAGGTGCATATATTTACAAAAAACACAAAAATCAAACTGGTAGTTTAAATATCTCTATGCCGATTATTTCAATAATTTTCATTCACATATTTTTGCTATTTACAGTAATAGATTTACATCAAATGTTTAGATTTTGGCACATTTTCTTCCATCCTCACTGGACATCAGCAATTACAGTAGGAGCTTGGGCTGCAACTGCATTTGTAGGTGTTTTATTTTTGATGGCTTATGCTTCAATTTTGAAAAAAGATGAAGCTTTATTTGAAAAAATGATGTGGTTAGCAGTTATTTTAGCTCTTCCTGTTACACTATATACAGCTACAATCATGGGTGAATCAACAGCTAGAGAACTGTGGCAAACACCAGCAGAGATGGTTCAAATGTTGGCAGCAGCGGGACTTGCAGGTTCAGCTACACTACTAATCATTGGTAGAAAATTTAATGAAGAGATAAAAAAAGATTTAGCTTTAGTTTTATTTGCTAGTGCTTTCATCTCATTTATGGTTTACATGAGTGAATATTTCTTTGGTCACATGAAAGCTGAAGAGGTAGCAGCAGTTATATCATATGTTAGAGGTGGAGAGTATGGTGGACTTTTCTGGATAGGTCAATTTATGGCATTCATTATTCCTATGGTTTTAGTATTTGTTACACTTAAAAACAAAGCTCAAACACTTTTATTACCAGCATCAATTATTGCACTTATCGGTCTTTGGATAAGTAAACATGTTTGGTTAATTATTCCACAACTATTACCAATGAGTTAAGAAGGAGAGATTTATGTTTATTGAAAGTAGAAGAAATTTTCTAAAAGGAACTGCTGCGGTTGTAGGTGGTGCTGTAGTGGCAAAAGGGGTATTTAGTACAATTATTGAAACTCCAGCAATTGCAAATGACCAATTTACAAACACTCCTTCATCGCTAGATTTTTATCCACCACTTGATAAATGGGATAATTTTAATGAATTAGATGGAGACGATTGGAAAAGAGGTGGTATAAACAGACATCCACTAGATTCTAAAAACCCTATAAAAGTAAATAATGTTATGATTGTTCCAACTGCTTGTAACAACTGTGAAGCTAGTTGTGGTTTAACGGCATGGGTTGATAAAAAAACACTTGTAGTTAAAAAATATATGGGTAATCCTCTTCACTCTGGAAGTAGAGGAAGAAACTGTGCAAAAGGTTATGCAGCATTATCTCAAATGTACGACCCAGATAGAATTCCATTTCCACTAAAAAGAGCTCCAGGTAGCAAAAGAGGTGAAGGAAAATGGATAAGAACTACATGGGATGAGGCACTAGAGACTATCGGTAAAAAAATGCATGATACACTTAAAAATGGTGATGAATTATCTAAAAAATTGATTATGTATCATGTTGGAAGACCAAATGAAAATGGTTTTACTCCTAGAGTTTGGAACTCATTAGGTGTTGATTCTTACAACTCACATACAAATATCTGTTCAGCAAATGGTAGAACTGGTAGTATTCAATGGACAAACGATGATAGAACATCGCCAGATTGGGCAAATGCAAAACTTATCTTGCTTATCTCTTCACATGCAGCTGATGCTGGACACTATTTTCAACAATCAGCTGGATACATAGCTGATGGTAGAAAGAATGGTGCAAAAATGGTCGTTATCGACCCTAGAATGTCAAACTCTGCTGGTATGGCAGATCTTTGGATAGCACCATGGCCTGGAACTGAATCGGCTATCACTTTAGCTATGTGTTCAAGATTACTTCATGAAAACAAATTTAATAAAGAGTATGTTAGAAAATGGTTCAACTGGCAACAGTTTATGAATGATAAAGATTATCTACAATTTATCTTAAATAAAAAATTTATTACAAAACTTCCAACTGGAAATAGTTATGAAGATTTTGTAGAGACTTTGAAAGACCTTTATAAAGATTTTACATTTGAATATGCTTCAAAAGAGTCTCGTGTTCCACTTTATAAGTTAGAAAAACTGTATGAATATATCGTAGATGCTGGAAGTAGAATATCTACATATTTCTGGAGAGCTGCTGCTGCTGGAAACAGAGGTGGTTGGATGAGTGCTGGAAAAACTGGATTTTTACTATTAGGGCTTACTGGTTCTGTTATGAGTAAAGGTGGAACAAGTATGCACCACTCTCATGTTATATCACTAGGTACTAGAGGTGAAAGTGCAACTTTAGCAGCACCTAAAAAAGTTGATGTTTGGAATGAACTTACATATCCGCCAGAGTGGCCATTATGTACATATGAGTTGAGTTATCTATTGCCTCATTTGTTAAGTGATAGAGAGTGGCAACAAAAATGGATAGCAAAAGGGTTGAAAGTTCCTCAAAAACTAGCAGTCTATATTCCACGGGTTTATAATCCAGTTTGGATAAATCCAGATGGTTTTAGATGGATAGAGGTTTTGAAAAATGAACAAATGATGGAACTAACCATTAATTTATCGCCTACTTGGTCGGAGACTAACTGGTATTGTGATTATATTTTACCAACAGGACTTGGCGGTGAGAGACATGACCAACACTCTGAAGCTACAAAACCTGCAAGATGGACATCATTTAGACAACCTGTACTTAGAGTTGCTTTAGAAAAAATGGGGTGGAAACCAAAAGACCCAACAAGAGCTACACTTGAGGCACATATAAAAGCTGGACTTGGTGAGATTTGGGAAGAGAATGAATTTTGGTGGAATTTGATATTTAAAGTTGACCCAGATGGTAGCATGGGTATTAGACAATGTTGGGAGTCTAAAAAAAATCCTGGAAGACCTGTTACAATTGCTGAATTTTATGACGCGATTTTCTCACTACTTCCAAACTTGCTTAAAACAGCAAAAGCTACATATCCAAATGCAGAATTTCCTGTGTATGAGTTCATGAGAGATAGAGGTTGTTGGCAAGAAGAGGATAACATCTATGATATTCAAGAAAAAGCAGTAGAGTTTAATCCAGAAACAAACACATACAAATCTCATGGACATGAATACAAAGCTGAAGAGGTTCAAAAAGATGAGTACGGCAGACTATTCGTAAATGAACACGGCAGAGAACATGTATTTGGTGTTGAAGTCGATGGTAAAATTGTTGAAGGTTTTGCTACTCAAAGTAAAAAACTTGAATTCTTTACA
>JACAEZ010000049.1 GCA_013388565.1 Campylobacterales bacterium
TGACCCATACTTTTTAGATAAAAATTCTATATTACTATCACCTTCGTTATTGCACCCTTTTGGTACAGATTCTTTGGGCAGAGATATGTTAGCTAGAGTTATCGAAGGTGGTAAAAACTCCATCATTATAGGCATTGGCAGTAGTTTGATAGCCTCCATGATAGGGCTTATGGCTGGGCTTACTGCTGGATATTTTAAAGGTGTTGTTGATAAATCGTTTGTTGTAATTGTGGATTTGTTTTTGACATTTCCTACATTTTTTCTGCTACTTGCGATGGCTAGTTACATGAGTGCTTCTACTTTGGTTTTGATATTTATCATCTCAATAACTGGTTGGATGACAACGGCTAGAATGATTAGAGGTGAGACATTTGCCCTAACCAACAAACCGTTTATAAAAATACTCAAAGTTGCAAAAGTAAGCTACCTAAAAATTGTTTTCAAATATTTAGCTCCACTGATTGCTCCTATATTTTTTGTAAGTTTTACATTTGGAGTTGGCGGGGCGATTTTGGCTGAAAGTGGGCTTAGCTTTTTAGGACTTGGGATAAATCCACCAGAAATAAGTTGGGGATTGCTTTTAAGCAGTGGTAAAGATGTAATGGATATTGCATGGTGGATTAGCTTTTTCCCTGGACTTTTTATATTTTTAGTTACATTTTGTTTGATAAATATAAGTGATTATTTGCAAAATCTATTTAATCAAAAGCAAAAGTTTTGAAAACCCAAAAATCATTTTCCATGATAGAACTCATTTTTTCTATCGTAATCATTGGAATATCTGTTATCTCATTGCCTATGATTATGTTTAGTGGTATGAAGTCTAGCGAACATGCTTTTAAGCAAGAGGCGATATTAGCAGCAGTTACAAAAATGGAGAATATTTTGGGGTATCCTTGGGATAAAAATTTAACATATGGTAACAGTGATAAAATTTTAGATATTGTTGATAATACAGATAAAAATATCAGTTTTGATAGAGGTGCTGATAATTTTAGAATTGGAATTTTTCAAACATCTGATACAACAAATATTAGAAAGTTTCATGAAGATAAAAACTATTCATCAGATATACCACTATCTTATCAAGAACCTTTTAAAGGAGTTGAAGATTTTAATAAACTTGAACAGAGTTTAGTAATTGTTGCTGGAACAAGTGAAAATGATTATATTAAAAAAGATATAAATATTAGTGTATCTGTTTATTACACAAAAGATATAAGTAGTACAGTTTTTAAAACAGATTTAAACTTATCAAATAATAAAACAAATATGAAAGTTGTAGAAATTTTAATTAAAGATGATGGCAAAAATATAATAAAACTAAAATCATTTGTTTGTAATATAGGCGAACAAAGATTAACATCTAAGTCATATTAATGAAAAAATCATTTACATTAATGGAACTTATTTTTTCAATAGTTATTTTAGGAATTAGTGCTGGAATTACTCTTAAATATATTTTTGATATTTACGAACAGTATCACATATCAAAAGAGATACAAGATTTAGAGAGTCAAATAGATTTAACACTTCTTCAAATTACAAATAGACTTTCAAATAGAATAAAAGATAGTGTGATAGCTTATGATAGAGATAGTTTGAATTACATTTATGCTGAAAATTCAGATGAAAATTATGAGGTGCTTGAATGGGTCGGATATGATTATGAGGGAAATATTGGTGAGTGGAATAGCAAAATAAACATGAATATTGGGTGGAGTGGTTTTATAGATTTAAATTCTAGTGATACCGTTAAACCTCAAATTAAAACACCTGATAGTAATTTAACAGCAGTACATGAAATTATAAGTTCATTATCAAATGGTAATTGTAATTTAACTAATAGTTGTGTTGCTTTAATGTTTAATAATAAAGATAGTGATTTTAATGTTTCAAAATTTGGTTGGCATAATAGCGATAATAAATATATGAAAATTGTAAATTGTAAAGATAAGCTTAATGATTGCAAAAATAAAGATTATATTGATATTTTGGAATTTGATAAACCGGATGATATAAATGAAATTTATGAACAATATACTTTATCATGGTCGGCTTATGCGATAGATTTAAATCAAAGCACTTTAAATTTGTATTACAACTTTAGACCGTGGAATAATATGACGTACGAAGATGGAAATATCTCTATACTTGATGAACAAATTTCAGTTTTTAGATTTAGACAAATTGGCTCAATTATTAGAATAAAGCTTTGTAAATTTAAAGAGTATAAAGATAAAAACATAACCACTTGTAAAGAGAGGGCAATATACTGAAAAAAGCATTTGGTATATTAACAGCGATTGTTGTTTTGGTTATTGTTGCTACTATTGGAGCATATATCATGAACTTTTCAGCTCTTAGTACAAGACAAACTACCGATACATATTTTAGAGAACAAGCCATGTTATTTGCAAAAAGTGGTACAGAATTGGCACTTTTAGTCATTAGTGGAAATGACCATTCGCAAAATTGTATAGATGAGGTGCATTTTCAATATCCAGCTGATTGCTCAAAAAAAAATGATAACTGTTATGAGGTGAATGTTTCTATTAGATATTGGTATGTTGGAAGTTTTAATGCTTGTCAAGCAAAAAATGCCCTCATGAGCGAAATCCAAACAGTCGAATCAAACGGTACAGTTTTGATGGATATATTTGTCAAAACTCCAGCTATCATGTATGATGATGAGGGAAATGCTACAAGATACACATTTCATCGAAGAACTATACAAAAACCTTGATTTTAAGGCTACTCTTAAGTAACAATTGATATATTTTAAATGTGAAACAGATTTATAAAAAAGGGGTGTCTCATGAACACAAGTATAGTCGGAAGACATATAGAATTAACAGATGGTATTAAAACTGCTATCGAAACAGCTTTCGAATCGCTAAATAAATTTAATCTTGATATTATTTCAGTTCGTGCAATAATAGATTCTGAAGAGAAAAAAGGGAAAAAAGGGTTTAGTGTAGAATTTAGTATAAATTTAGCTCATAAAAATACAGTTGTGATAAAACAAAAAGATAAAGACCTTTATGCAGCAATAGATATAGCTATAGATAGAGCAAGAAAAGTGCTTGGTAAGTATCATGAAAAAGAGAATGACCATAAAGTTGTTACATTAGATGAGATAGAAGCACAAAAAATCGTTCAAGAAGAGTTAAATGAAGCTTATGAAAGTACTGATGAAATAGTTCCTATGGAGCTTGAACTATACAAACCTACAGAAGTAGAAGATGCTATGAGTATGTTAAAAGGAAGTGATAGACAGTTTATAGTATTTTATGATTTAGATAATAAATTAAGAGTTATGTATAAAAGAAGTGATGGTAAATTCGGTCTGTATTAATTATTAAATACCGTTTAAGGAACACCTTTTGCTTTTTTTATAAAAAAGCAAAAGGTGTATTAAATGGCTATCAACTCTACAAATGACTACACAAATAATTTATCAAACACATTACAAGATTTTCTTAGAAAAGATAGTGCGACAAAAGAGGCAAAAGAGTTTATAAAACGAGAGCTTGAAGTACCTGGAGATATAGCTAAGGTTGTTAATGAACAAGATTTGAAAGTTCAAGAAGAGCTAAATCAAACAAACGGTATAGATAAATTTACTATGACAAACAAATATGATATAGATATAGCCATGATAAGTAGTTATGAAAATATTGCAAAAGCAAAAAAGATGAATACTATTTCTAAAAACTATCTGTTTTAATTAAACAAATAGCCTTTACTTTTTTTAATAGCTACCATTTGTGTGGCAGTTTGTAATTTTTTGGCTTCTGCGATAATTTTTGCCTGTTTAATTAAAGCAGAGGCTTGTTTCATGTTGTTTAATTCATCAAACTCTGGTATTTTATCTAACAATTCACTCATTGTTTCGAAATCTTCTTCTATTAAAGCTATTTTAAAATTTTTAACCCAAGTTGCTTCCATGAACCTCTCTCCAAGCTTCTAATAATCCTTTTGTCACTTTTATTACCATATCAATTTTTTTTGTGTCATTATTCACATTTGCTTCAGACATTAATTGTATTTGATGTGCATAAAGACCATTTAAATAGTATGCAGTATCAGCACCATTTTTGAAATCAAGAGAGTTTAACAATTCAGCAAAAATAGCTACAACTCTATTAATCCAATAAACTTTCTTTTCGACATCATTTATCTCTATAGCTTTTTTTGCTTGATTTGAAAATCTTAAAATTCCCTCATATAACATCTCAA
>JACAEZ010000198.1 GCA_013388565.1 Campylobacterales bacterium
AAAAGGTGGTCCTGGAATGCAAGAGATGTTAACTCCAACATCGCTTATTATGGGTATGGGGCTTGGTGACAAGGTGGCTCTTATTACTGATGGTAGATTTAGCGGTGCTACAAGAGGGGCATGTATTGGTCATGTGAGTCCTGAAGCTAGTGAAGGTGGGATTATAGCTCTTGTAAAAGATGGTGACAAAATCCATATAAATGTTCATGATGGAAGTTTAGAACTACTTGTAAGCTATGAGGAGTTGGAGCATAGAAGAGTTCATTTTAAGCCAAAAACAAAAGAGATAAAATCAAAATGGCTAAAAAGATACTCTCTTTTAGTGACAAATGCGGCAAATGGTGCTGTGCTTAAAACAGAAATATAAGAAATCAAAAAAACACAATAAGAAATTTTATTGTGTTTTTTAGTGATATAATATAATTTGTATTACAAATATTAAAATAGGATATATTTTGTTTAACTTTAAAATTACATTAAATAGATTAATTGCTTTAAATACTATTGTATTTATGCTTTTTTTAATATTTGTATCAAAATTTTTATATGATAAAGACCATATCATATTAGATGAACAGATTGTAAAAAATTTAAAAACTGTAAAAAAAGAGATAGAGTATAATATTCAACAGTTTGCTAAAAGCAACTCTATAGATGATTTACAAGCGTATTTTGATAGAAAAATGGTTGTAAATGGGATTATAAAATCTATTTCACTTATAAAAGATAACAAAGTAATTATTTCAACAGATAAAACTAAAGTAAATAATCTGCAAAACACAATAGAAAAAGATATTACAATGAGAGATTTGGCTCATACAACAACTATTTGTAACAACTTATATTTATACAATAATGGTGTTAAAACAAATTATCATTTAATGTTAGAAATTGACAGAAAATTTTTTCAAAAGCTTCATGATGATTTATTGTTTAATACACTTACACATGTCTTTATAATTAGTTTAGGATTTTTTATTTTACAAGCTCTTATTTATATCTTTTTTATATTCAATCCGTTAAAAAAATTAATAAAAAGTGTAAAAGAAGAGAATTTTGAAGATACAAATTATACTCTTCAAGAGTTTAATATGTTAAATCAAGAGTTTATTGACTATTCAAATGCTATAAATGAACTAAACAGAACTCTTGAAGAGAAAGTAAAAAGTGAAATATCAAAAAGAGTTGAAAATGAAAAGATATTAATAGAACAATCTCAATATTTAAGTGCAAAAAATTTAATTACAAATATATCTCACCATTGGCGACAACCATTAAATTTAATAACACTTGTGTTAGAAAACTTAAAAGAAGCTCTTCATGAACACCATGTCAATGATGAAAAGGTTTTAAAATACCTCTCTGTTTTAAGTGATACCTCTTTTGAACTATCAAATACAATAAATAAATTTTCACTATATCTAAATGAAAATAGTAAAAACAGTCTTTTCAATGTAAAAGATAGTGTTGAAAAAGTTCAATTTTTAATAGAAGAAAATTTAAAAGCTCATGATATAACATTGAAAGTAGAGATTGAAAAAAATTGTTTTGTATATGGTAGAGATTTATATTTAAAAAACTCTTTAGTAAGTATAATTGATAATGCAAAAGATGCAATTTTAGAAAAACTTAAAATAGTTGAATTTATACCTTTTATAAAAATAAGTGTTAAAACTATTGAAGATGATATAATTATTGATATTGAAAATAATGGCTTGTCTATACAAGAAGATGATAGGAATAAGCTTTTTGAACCTTACTATACAACAAAATTTAAATCAAAAGGTGTTGGATTAAATCTATTTTTATCAAAATTATCTATAGAAAAAGAGTTGCAAGGCTTCTTATATCTTTATCAAACTACACCAACTACAATATTTAGAATAAAATTACCTCTCAATAATCATCTATAATATACTATTTGTGTCAATAAGACAAAATTAGTATATCAATCTACTACTTTTAATCTCATTTTGAATATTTATTATTTTAAACTACTATTATGTTTTGTTGTTATAAAATCTTTTATATAAAAATAAATTATAAGAAAAGGTTTAACATAGAGCTTATAACGGAAGAATTTTATAAATGTTGTTTAAAAAGTATGAAAATATTATATGTTGAAGATGATGAAATAATAAGAGATGAGTTGTTAAAGTTTTTAAAAAGAAGATGTGATGTAGTAGTTACTGCAAATGATGGTGAAGATGGTTTAAATAAATACAAAAATGGCTCTTTTGATTTAGTAATTACAGATATAAATATGCCTATTTTAAGTGGCTTAGATATGGCAAAACAGATAAAAGAGCTAAATCCAAAAGCTATTATTGCAATAACTACTGCTTTCAACGATAAAGACTTTTTACTTTCAGCCATTGATATTGGTATTTCAAAATTTTTAATAAAACCTATAAAAACAAAAAAATTAGATGAAATGTTAAAAGCTATAACAGAAAAAATAATGCTTAGAAAAGAGAATGAAAGGCTTGTAAAACTTCAAAATCAATATAAAAAAGCGGTTGATTTAAGTTCAATAGTAATTAAAATAGATAAAGATAAATTTATCACTTATGCGAATGACAAATTTTTAGATATTTCAAAATATAGTTTAGATGAGATAAAAGGCAAATCATTATGTACGATAAAACATCCAAATTCATGTGAACTTGTATCAAAAGATATGATTGAAAAATTGAGTGAAAATCAGGTATTTAGTGGCATGGTTCAATGTGTATCAAAAGAGATGGATTCATTTTATTTAAACATGACAATAAACCCTATTTTAAATGAAGATAATATCATTGATGAATTTATAATTATTGCCCAAGATATGACAAAAGAGATAATTCAACAAAATGAACTAGAAAAACTTAGAATTAAAAATTTAAAAGATACAATGGAAAAAGCAACAAATATTAAAATAGAGAGTCTAATAGACCCATACCAATACCTTCAATTATCATAAATAAAAATTTAACACTAATCCACATAAACGAAATATTCTTAAATCAATTTGATTTATTTGATGATAGTGAACTATTAGAACAGATAAAAGAAGAAAATTTTGATGTTTCAAAACTATTTAAAAATAAAAATGGTGCAGATTTTAGCACTGATTTAAGCTGGGCATGTGAAACATTTATTGACCATGAAATAAGCCAAATAGATGCAATACTATCTTTAAATAGTAAAAGTGAAAGTGTAAAACTTAGAATTCAAAAGATTTATAGTGAAAATGTAGATGAAAAATTTATAATATGTGTTGTTCCAGATGTTTGCACACTTTAATAAAAAGGGATTAAAGTGATAAATGTTGCTAAAATTTTAAGAGTTTCAAAATCTGTTTTAGATTTTAAATTTAGCGGAGATGTATTAAAAATTTTAGATAATGGTTACAATTTTTATATAGCATCATGTGAAACATTTAAACTAGTAAAAGCTCAAAATATCTCTTCCAAATTCGAGCAACCACACACATATTCAAAAGCATTTACACTAAATAACAATTCACTATTTTTAATACCATTACTTGGTACTCAAAATGGATTTGTTTTAGCTTTTAATGAAGAATTGCAAAAAGTTACAACAATTTCAAAACATAAAAAAGATATAGAGGTAGCTACTTTTAGTCATGATGGAAAAATGTTAGCAACAGGTGGTGCTGATGGTGTTTTAGTAATATCTGATACAAAAACTTTTAATACAATCATCTCATTTTTACCAAGGGCTGATTATATATCTGCCATAACATTTTCAAACAATAACAACTACATAGTTTATAGCTCATTTGATAAAACAACTATTGTATTTGATTTGTTTTTAAATAGAAAACTTGCACAATTTTTAAC
>JACAEZ010000070.1 GCA_013388565.1 Campylobacterales bacterium
AAGCAATCAACAATATAAAGATAACTATTTAGCATGTGAACTAATAAAAGATATATTAGCCATGATAGCTCCACAATTTGAAACAGAAAATATTAACTTTGAATTTTCATATTTTCATGAAAAAATTGATGATTTTATTAGTTTAGATAGACTCTTTGATAAAGATTTAATATTTGTAAATGAACCGCAGTTTAAACAAGTTTTATTAAATATTATCAATAACTCAAAAGATGCAATAAATCAAAAAAGAAAGAATGAACATAACAGATTTAATGGAAAGATTATAATTGATATTGATAAAGTTGATAAATTTATTAAAATTTCTATAAAAGATAATGGATGTGGTATAGCAAAATATGATTTACCAAAAGTATTTGACCCATTTTTTACAACAAAAGAGATAGGTAGAGGAAAAAATATTATAAGTGGTGTAGGACTTGGATTGTATATTAGTAAATTGATTGTGGAAGAGCATTTAAATGGTAAAATTGAAGTAGAAAATTTGCAAGATGGAGCAGAGTTTAAGATATATTTCCCAATCGTTGTGTGAAACAAATAGATTACAAAAATTTGAAATTATTCCTTTATTAAAGTAAATATTTTTCACTAAAAACTCTTCAAAACTCCCTAAAATTGTTGACTTACTTCAAAAAAAAAGATACTATTCCATTCTCGTTTTGAGGTCATTTTTAATGACGAGTTCTTTTTAAGGATTTTGATGGAAAAGATTAGACTTAAGCTTAGAGCTTATGATCACAGAGTGTTAGATAGATCAGTTGCTTCTATCGTTGAAGCTGTTAAAAGAACAGGTGCCGAGATTAGAGGTCCTATTCCGTTACCTACTAGAATGAGAAGATATACAGTTTTGAGATCACCTCATGTTAACAAAGACTCAAGAGAGCAATTCGAAATAAGAATTCACTCAAGATTAATTGACATAGTTTCTGCAACTCCAGATACAGTAGATTCTTTAATGAAATTGGATTTGGCTCCAGAAGTTGATGTTGAAGTTAGACAGATGGGTAGTTAAGGTAAGGGGAAAAAAATGGAATATATCGTTGAAAAAGTAGGAATGAGCAGAACGATAACTGTTCCAAGTTCTCCTGTTACATTGTTAAAAGTGATTGAAACAAAAGTTTGCGATGTATTAGGAAACGGGAAAGCAATCGTTGCATTTGCTAGAGGGAAAGAGATAAATAAGGCAATAGAAGGGCAACAAAAAAAATACAATCTAAGCAAAGAGTTAAACAGATTTGCGACAATTGCTGTAGCAAATAGTGAAGCTGGTGATTTAGATGTAAGTCCTTTAAGTAATTCTAAAACAGTAAAAATTACCTTTAAAACAAAAGGTAGAGGTTTTAGTGGTGTTACCAAAAGATGGAATTTTCAAGGTGGTCCAGGAGCTCATGGTTCAAGATTTCATAGAACAAGTGGTTCTATTGGGAATAGAGAGTGGCCAGGTAGAGTTCAAAAAGGTAAAAAAATGTCAGGACATTATGGAAATGAGACTGTAACAGTGAAAGGTGATATTCTTTCTTTCGACCAAGAGAGTATGATTTTGGTTCTAAAAGGTTCAGTTCCAGGACATAACGGTGCATTTGGTAGAGTAAGGATAGTAAAATGAGTATGGCTATAGTTTTAAATCAAGATTATCAAACAAAAGAGGAAGTTTCACTTCCAGAGAGTTTTAGTGAAATTCATCCTCAAAATTTGTATCTTTATGTTAAATCATATTTAGCAGGTACAAGAGCAAATACTGCACATACAAAAACAAGAGCAGAGGTTTCTGGTGGTGGTAAAAAACCATGGAGCCAAAAAGGAACAGGTAGAGCTAGAGCTGGTTCAATAACATCTTCAGTATTTGTTGGTGGGGGTAAAGCTCATGGTTCAACAATTAGAAACTATGACCAAAAAATTAACAAAAAACAGGTTAGATTAGCTACTTTGTTTGCTTTAAATCAAAAAGCTAATGCAAATGCAATGTTTGTTGTTGATAAAATTAGTGTTGAATCAGGTAAAACAAAAGATGCTCAAAGCATAGTGAACAAACTAAACCAAAAAGATGTTTTGGTAATTGTAGAAAATTTTGATGAAAAAACCTATTTGGCATTTCGAAACTTACCAAAAGCTTATATGATAGAAATGAGTGAATTAAATCCTTACTGGATTACTGCATATAGCTCAGTAGTTATTGAAAAGTCGGTTTTTGACAAAATAGTAAAAGAGGGCTAAGATGGCAGATATTACAGATATCAAATCAATACTATATACAGAGAAGTCATTAGATTTACAAAATAGAGGTGTTGTTGTTGTACAAACTTCACCAAGAGTTACGAAAAACAGATTAAAAGAGATTTTAAGAGAGTATTTTGGTTTAATTCCTTTGAAAGTGAATTCACTTAGAATGGAAGGTAAAACTAAAAAATTTAAAGGTGTATCAGGTAAAAGAGCTGATTTTAAAAAGTTCTATGTAACACTACCTGAGAATGCAAAGTTAGAAAGCTTATTTGAGTAAGGAATAAAGATGGCACTAAAATCATATAGACCATATACACCGTCAAGAAGGTTCATGACATCGCTTGACAATAGTGATATTACGGCTAAACCTTCGGTTAGGAGCCTTCTTGTAAAACTTCCAGCTAAAGTTGGAAGAAACTGTTATGGAAGAATAACATCAAGACATAAAGAGACAGGTACAAAAAAACTTTACAGAATTATAGATTTTAAAAGAAATAAGTTTAATATTCCTGGAAAAGTTGCTACTATTGAGTATGACCCATACAGAAACTGTAGAATTGCATTAGTAAATTATGTAGATGGTGAAAAAAGATATATTATTCAGCCAAAAGGGTTGAATGTAGGTGATCAAGTAATAGCAGCTGAAGCTGGACTTGATATAAAACCAGGTAATGCTATGAGATTAAAAAGTATGCCTGTAGGAACAATAGTTCATAATATTGAACTTCACCCAGGTGCTGGTGCACAACTTGCTAGAAGTGCTGGTGCTTATGCACAAGTTATGGGTAGAGAAGGTAAATATGTAATCTTAAGACTTCCAAGCGGTGAAATGAGATATATTCTTGGTGAATGTATGGCTACAATTGGAACAGTTGGAAATGAAGATTATATAAATATAACTATCGGTAAAGCTGGTAGAAGTAGATATAAAGGTGTAAGACCTCAAACGAGAGGTGCAGCGATGAACCCTGTTGACCATCCGCACGGTGGTGGTGAAGGTAAAACTGGTTCTAGTGGACATCCAAGAACACCATGGGGTATGCCGACTAAAGGTTTCAAAACTAGAAAGAAAAAAGCTAGTGATAAATTAATAATCTCAAAAAGAAAAAATAAGAGGTAAATTGATGGCTAGATCTATAAAAAAAGGTCCTTTTGTTGATGACCATCTTATCAATAAAGTTGTAAAAGCAAAAGAGAGCGGAGATAATAAACCAATAAAAACTTGGTCAAGAAGAAGCACTATAGTACCTGATATGATAGGTATTACTTTTAATGTGCATAATGGAAGACAATTTGTGCCAGTGTATGTAACGGAAAATCATGTAGGATATAAATTAGGCGAATTTTCCCCTACAAGATTATTCAAAGGGCATAAAGGGTCAGTGCAAAAAAAGATAGGTAAATAAGGGTAAGCTAAGATGAGTACAGCTACTTTAAAATTTATAAGATTGTCGCCAAAAAAAGCAAGATTAATTGCACAAGAGGTTCAAGGTTTAAAAGGTGATTATGCTATTGCAAGTTTGGAGTTTACACCAAATAAAGCCGCAAAAGTTATTTCAAAAGTTATAGCTTCAGCTATTGCTAACGGTGGTTATGAAGCAGAAGATGTTGTTGTTAGTTCTTGTAGAGTAGATGCTGGTCCAGTACTTAAAAGATTTATGCCAAGAGCTAGAGGTAGAGCAACTTCTATTAGAAAACCAACTTCGCACATATTTGTTGAAGTTAAAGAAAAAAGCGAGGGTAGATAATCATGGGTCAAAAAGTAAATCCGATAGGCTTAAGATTAGGTATAAATAGAAACTGGACTTCAAGATGGTTTCCAAACTTTGCTACAATGAGTGATAATATCGTGGAAGACCACCAAATAAGAAAATTCTTGAAAAAAGAGCTATATTATGCTGGAATTAGTGATATTATTATTGAAAGAACAGCAAAAAAACTAAGAGTTACAGTAGTAGCTGCTAGACCTGGAATTATCATTGGTAAAAAAGGTGCAGATATAGAGAAAATTAAAGACAAGCTTAAAAAGATTGTTGGTAAAGA
>JACAEZ010000187.1 GCA_013388565.1 Campylobacterales bacterium
AGCTTGTGGTGGCAGTTATAAGCACCCTTTTATTGAAATTCAAGGTGATGTTAAAGATAGAGTGAAAGATGTTTTAACAGAGCTTGGTTTTAGATTTAGAAAGTAATACCAAATTAAATAAGTAATATGATAGTTATTAATGGCGATTAAATCCAATTTTAGTCAAGGTATCAATTGCTTTTAAATATGTGCTTATTATCCAAAATTTTGCAATAAAATTCATCAAATTAGTATCAATCATTACAGCATTGGCACTACTTAAATAAACTCTATTGCAAAATTTGGGATTATTTTAAATGATATTACTCTTCTTTATTTAATTCTATCAAAAATGTTGCACCGCCGAGTTGATTATGATTTTCAAGCAAACAAATAGAACCTTTTAAATGATTTTCTATAATAATTTTAGTTATATAAAGACCTAATCCAGTCCCTCTAGTTTGAAACTTTGTTGTAAAATATGGTTCAAAAATTTTATTTTTAAATTTATCTTCAATGCCACTACCATTATCTTCTATTTTGATAGAAACTTTATTTTTAAGCTCTACAACAGAAATATTAATTAATCCTATAAAATCTTTATCTATATCTTTTTTAATTGCAATACTATCTTTTGAATTTTGAAGTATATTTAATAAAACTTGTTGAAATTCATGTTTAAATGACATAAAAGTACAATTTTGACAATCATAATAGAAGTTAATAGATATATTAAAAGATTTAAATTGTGCATATATTAAATTAATAGAATTTTCTATCATATCTTTTAAGTTAAATAAAGTTTTTTCCATATCTTGTCTAAAAAAGTTTCTAAAATTATCAATAGTAGCTGATAGATATTGAGTCTCTTGGTTTATTTTTTCTAAATTAAGTTCAATTTGTTGCAAACTACTTTCTGAAAAACCATCTTTTAATATCTCTTGTATAGAGCCACTAATTAAAGCTATAACATTTAATGGTTGTCTCCATTGATGAGCTATTGCACCCAACATCTCACCTAAAGCGATAAGTTTGGAATTTTGAATTAATATTTGTTCTTGTTCTAACCGTTTTTTTATCTCTTCATCAACAATTTTTTGTAAATTTTGTTGATAATTTATCAAACTTGTTATCTCATCTAATGTAATTATATGTATAGACTCTTCATTTATATCAACTTTTACATGTCTTATTGAAAAATGTCTTCCTCTTATAAGCAGATAATGCTCACCTTCTGTTGAAATAGTTTCTAAAAATTGCTCTGTTTTTATATTATATAGATAATTTTCAGCCTCATATTTTTCAGCAAAATCACAAATACAATCATGCTCTTTTAAAAACTCTTCTAAACTTTTATATTCAGAAAATAGTTCAAAAAACTTCTTATTTAAATTTACAATTTTTTTACCATCATTTAAAATCATGATATTTGGCTGTAGCTCTAAAATACCTTCAAATAGTACTGCTTTTTTTTCAAGTTCTAGTTTTATAAGTTTTTTTTGTGTTATATCTTCAATGATAGATATAGAGTATATTGGAAGATTTTTCTCATCTCTAATCAATGAAACAGTCAGATTTACCCAAATAACAGTTCCATCTTTATGAATACATCTCTTTTCTATTGTGTAATTTTTTTGTTTATTTTTTAATACTCTATCAAATAAATACAAATCATTCTTTAAATCATCTACATGAGTTATTTGTTGAAATGTCATATTTAATAACTCTTCTCTTGAATAACCAACAATATCACAAAATTTTTTATTTATATTTAAAAATTTTCCACTTGGTGCAATATTTGCTATACCTAAACTTGCATATTCAAATATTGATTTATATGATGGTTCAATTAAAGTTAAACCTTTTTCACTTTTCATGTTCAAACCTTTTTATCACTTTAAAAATATTATTGCCTTTACTCTCTCTCTCTCTCTCTCGAAAGTACACTTAAAGTTTTATAAAATATCACTTTTAATATCCTTATTTTTTATAAATAATTAGTGATTTTAGTCAATTTAATATTTTTTCTTACTTAAATTGCATTAAAAGTTCATAACAATAGTCTTTTTTTGTAAATAAAGTGTATATATGAAACACTTTAAATATATTAATTGTCTATAATGATATAGAAAAAAAATTTTATATTATTACTTTATTTAAAATATAATATAAAATTATAACTATATATTTTAAAAAGGCTTTATTATGAGTATAAAATTAAAATTGATATTTTTTTAACAGCTATAGTACTTTCTACATATATGATATTTTTATATGCAAATTATAATACTTCAAAAAAACAACTTATAAATCATTTTTCAAAAAAGTCAAAAACAAATATAGATGTTATTTTAGAGATGGAAAAAGATATATAAATTTTTGAAGTAACACATAAGATTTATGTGTTACTTTTTTTATGCACTTATAGAGAGTAATGTTTCATTTGAAGATGATATTTGTGAAGCTAAATTTGATAGATATTTAGAAAATAGTTTTTCAAGCTGGTTTTTTGTGATACTATTTTCATCTGTTTGTGTTGTGTTTGAACTTTCGCTACTTTCATTAATTTGACTATTTTTTTCACCACTATTTAAAAAAGTCTCTAACTCATCTTTTGTTATGCTATCGCTAGAGTCTGTATCTATTGATGAAAATAGCTCTTCTAAATCTATACCACTATTTTTAGG
>JACAEZ010000050.1 GCA_013388565.1 Campylobacterales bacterium
GCCACAAGCCCTGTTGTGATGTCTGTTGAAAATAAAAAAATTGGCAAAAATATAACAACTAAAAATAATTTTCTAACAGTATTGATATAAGTCTTCATTTAACATCTTCCTTCAGCTTTATAATTTATAAATAGCTTATTTTTTTATATAATAAATAATTATATATTTTAAACACTTAAAACCTCTTCTCAACTACTTTTTAGTTTATTATGTGAGTATTAAAGATTTTTTTGTTAAAATCGGCATTTCAAAAATAAAAAAAAGGTCATAATTGAAAAAAATTGCTATTGTTGGTAAGCCAAATGTAGGAAAAAGTTCTCTTTTCAATGCTCTATCTAAGACAAATGAAGCTATCACATCTGAAATTGCTGGAACTACTAGGGATATAAAAAAAAGAGTTATATTATTAAATAATTTAGAATATGAATTGATAGATACTGGTGGAATTGAAGATAGAGATGAACTCTTTTCAAAAGTAAAACAAAAAGCTATAAAAACGGCAAAAGAGTGTGATATTGTTTTATATCTTGTAGATGGTAGAAGTTTGGCTGAAAATGATGATAAAAAATTATTTTATGAGTTACAACAAAATTGTCCCAATATAGCACTGATTTTAAATAAAATAGATAATAGAGCTTTAAAAGAGAAGTTGTGGGATTTTCAAGAATTTGGTGCAAAAAATTTGTTCATGATTTCTGTAGCTCATAGAGATGGTTTAGATAGAATGATAAATTGGATAACATCTTTTGATAAGCAAGATATTATTGTTTCAGATGAAGATGATAGTTTTGAAGATTTGCTTGAAGAGTATGAAGAAGATGAAAATGGAAATATTCAAATAGATATATCTCATGAACAAAATTCAATCGAAGATGATATTATAAAAGTAGCAATTATTGGACGAACGAATGTTGGAAAAAGTTCTTTGCTAAATGCTCTTTTAAATGAAGAACGGTCTATTGTAAGTGAAGTGGCTGGAACGACTATTGACCCTGTTGATGAAGAGACAATATTTAATGACAAAGTAGTTAGATTTGTTGATACTGCTGGTATTAGACGAAAAGGGAAAATTATAGGCATTGAAAAATATGCTCTCATGAGAACTGAAAAAATGCTTGAAAATGCTGACATTGCGATACTTGTTTTAGATTCTAGTGAAGAGTTTAAAGAGCTTGATGAAAAAATTGCTGGACTTATTGATAAACATAAATTGGGGTGTATTATTGTCATGAATAAATGGGACAACAATATGGAAGATTTTAAAGAGATGAGACTTAAAATAAAACATAGATTTAAGTTTTTAGCTCATGCTCCAATTTTAGCAGTTTCTGCAAAAACAAAAAGAAATATAGATAAACTCAAAAGTATGATTTTAGAGGTTTTTGAACATTACAGTTTTAGAATATCTACATCAAAATTAAATGAGATTATTCAACAAGCTATAATAAAGCACCCTATTCCCTCAATTCACACAAAAACTGTAAAAATATATTATGCTACACAATTTGCAACAAAACCGCCATCATTTGTCATGATTACAAATAAACAAAATGCACTTCATTTTAGCTATAAAAGATATTTAATAAATACATTAAGAGAACATTTTAACTTTGAAGGTGTGAATATTGTTTTGATTGATAGAAAAAAAGGTGAAAAAATCTATTTAGATGAAAAGGATATGCATGAGAATAGTTAGTGGAATGAGACCTACTGGAAAGCTTCATTTAGGACACTATTTAGGTGTTATAAAAAAGTGGTTAGAGTTACAAGCTAGTAATGATAGTAAATCATACTTTTTTGTAGCTGATTGGCATGCCTTATCAACTACTTATGAAGATAAATTAAACCTAAAAAACCTATCAATTGAACTCGTAAAAGATTGGCTTTCATGTGGCATTGACCCAGAAAAAAGTGTGATATTTATTCAAAGTCATGTAAAATATCATGCAGAACTTTATATGCTTTTAAATATGATAACTCCTCTTGGTTGGCTGGAACGAAACCCTACATATAAAGAACAGATTGCAAACTTAGATGGTAAAGATATTCATACTGCTGGATTTTTGACATATCCAGTTTTACAAGCTGCCGATGTTATTTTATATGATGCTGATTTTGTTCCTATTGGTGAAGACCAACGACCGCATTTAGAGATAACAAGAGAGGTAGTAAGAAGATTTCATCATCTATATAATAGCAATATTTTCAAAGAGCCTAAAGAGATATTAAGCCCAACATCGAGACTTTTGGGACTTGATGGTAGAAAAATGAGCAAAAGTTACAATAACTCAATTTATTTAACAGAGAGTAGTGATGCAATATTTAAAAAGATAAAAACAGCTATCACAGATACTCAAAGAGTTAAAAAAACAGATGCTGGTAATCCAAAGGTTTGTTTAGTAAATACATATCATGAAGAGTTTAGTACAAAAGAGACGATTGATTATATTCAAGATGGGTGTATAAATGCAAAAATTGGTTGCATGGAGTGTAAAAAACTATGTTTTGAATCTATTGATAAATTTATAGCACCTATTAGAGAAAAAAGAGCTACAATAGATGACAAAATAGCACTTGAAATTGCACTTGATGGTTCAAGTAAAGCAAATGAAGAGGCTAAAATAAAAATGGAGTATATCAATCATACTATATTTAATATAGAATAAACTTAAGAAGGCTTTTATCATGTTAAATAGAAATTACTATTTAGAGATTTTAGACGAATTGAAAGATAGGTTTATCTATTTTAGTGAAGTTGGTGAAAAGTTAATTTTAGGTCTTCAAGATGAAGCTTTATATAAAGTTAGTGTAAATGAACTTTTTAGAATAGTACATACAATCAAAGCTCTATTACACTATGCAGATTTAAAAGATATGCTTAAAGCTTTTAAAGCATTAGAAGATGTGTTGAGTATTCTTAGGAATAAAAAACCACCAATTACACAAGAGATAGTTGATTGGCTACTTTTATTAAATGACACTTTTAAGTTTTGGTCTGATTGTATAGAACAAGATAAGTTAGATGATGTAGAACCTATTGATAGTTATACATTAAACATGATAAAAGCAGCCTCTGTATCTTCTCAAAAACCATCAGAAATACTAAAAAATTTAACTATTGTATTGATAGAAACAGAAGATAATGTACGAGAAGGTATTATAAAACTTCTATCTAAAAAAGTAGGAAAAATATTTAGTGCAAAAAATGCTACAGATATAGGCGAAATATTAAGCAAAGTAAAACCAGATATTTTAATCACTTCAACACAAATATATGGTAAAAATTTTGAAGCTTTTATCTTAAAAGTTCAAGAAAAATTTGTAAATATACCAATACTCTTTTTATCAAATAAAGTAACACTAGAAAAAGATAAAAAGTTTAAATTTGGCTGTTTTGATTGTTATGTAGAAAAGCCGTTAGAGATGGTTTTACTTGAGAAAAAGATACTCAAAATTGCAAAAACTTATTATGATTCTAAAGATATAAAACTTAGTAAAAATGATTTAGATAAATGTATAAATTTATTAAAACCTTTGCCAGATATTGTTTTTAAACTTCAAGAGGTATTAGCTGATAAAGAGTGCGGAAGTAGAGAGGTTGCAAATGTAATCGTTCAAGACCCAATACTTACAACTAAAATACTTAGAGTAATCAATTCGCCTCTATATGGATTTAAAAAAGAGATAGCTTCTATTCAACAAGCTGTTTCACTGCTTGGAAAAGATATTGCAACTTCTATTTGCCTTCAGACAACAATGCACAATAATTTAACTATAGATATGTCAGCATATGGCATAACAAATGACACATTTTATACAGTATCCAAAAAAAGAATGGATTTAGCAATTAACTGGTTTTCAAAAGTGTCTTTTTCAAAACTTCCAATATTGTCCACATCAGCACTAATAGGAAATTTAGGACAAGTTTTAATTTCACAAGAGATAAATGCAAGAAAACAGACAAAAGATTTTTTAAATTTAGTAAGACAAACAAATCCCATGGCAGCAGAAGTAGAGTTTTTAAAAACTACAAGCTATGATATAACTGCTGATATTTTGGCACATTGGCATATAAACCCTCTATTGGTTGATGCAGTTAGATTTACATATGATTTTACAGAAGCAGAAAATGAAACAAAACAGTATGCAATAGCGAACTATGTAGTTTTTAATACAATAAATTCTATAAGTAGTGAAATTGATTTATCTATCGTTGAAGATATGTGTGAATTTTTAGAAGAGATGAATTTTGACCCAAAGCCGTATCGAATGGCTGTTGAAAAATTATTAAAAGATTAAAGGAAATATTTGCATGATTGATATAAAAGCACTTCAAAAAGATTATGAGACAATAACTAATAAATTAAGTCAAAGAGGCTTAAATGAAGAGTTGTTAAAAGATTTAAAAGATATTAGTTTTGAGCTGAAAACAAAAAGATTGTCATTAGAGACGGCTCAAGAGGCACAAAACAAGATGAGTGCAGAGTTTGGCTTGATGATGAGAAATAAGCAAGATGTGACAGAACTCAAACAAAAAGTTGATGCTAATAAACAACTGATTGCATCTTTAAACGATGAGGTTAGAGAGGTTGAAGAGAGATTGCAAAACTTAGCGACAAATATTCCAAATATTCCAGATGAAAGTGTGCCATTTGGAAAAGATGAGAGTGAAAATGTCGAACTAAAAAGAGTTTTAGAGCCTAAAAAATTTGGTTTTAAACCAAAAGAGCATTGGGAATTAGCAGAACTAAATGGTTGGATAGATTTTGAGAGAGGTGTGAAACTTACAAAAAGTAGGTTTAGTGTTTTAAAAGGTATGGGTGCAAAACTTGAAAGAGCTTTGATAAACTACATGATTGATTTTAACTCACAAAGAGGGTTTGAAGAGATGTGGCTACCAGTGTTAGCAAACTCAAAAGTGCTATTTGGTACAGGGCAACTTCCAAAATTTCAAGATGATTTATTTAAAATCGAAGATGAGGATTTGTATCTAATTCCGACATCTGAAGTAAGCCTTACAAACCTTTATAATGATGAGATAATCGATGAAAGTGTTTTACCTATAAAAATGACCGCTTTTACTCCATGCTTTAGAAAAGAGGCTGGTAGTGGCGGAAAAGATGTAAGAGGGATTATCAGACAACACCAATTTGATA
>JACAEZ010000233.1 GCA_013388565.1 Campylobacterales bacterium
CTTTTAAGAGTGCTTCTGGCGAGATAACAACCCCATTACCTATAATATTTTTAGCATTTGGATTTAATATTCCAGATAGTATCAAGTGAAGTGCTATCTTTTTACCATTTGTAACAATCGTATGTCCTGCATTGTGTCCGCCTTGATACCTCAAAACCGCATCATATTGTTGAGCCAATAAATCAACAATTTTTCCTTTTCCCTCATCGCCCCATTGAATTCCTACAATCAAATCTGCTCTCATCACAAATTTCCTATCTTTATTTTAAAAGTGTTTGAATTACTTTATCGGTATTAATTCCAAAACCGATACAATCCAAATTCTCTATTTTATAATTTCCACCTTTTGCAAATGTCTGATTGTTTTCAAAAAATTTGAAAAACATCTCATCATAATATGTAAGTTTCGTATAATACATAGGTGAAATAATTATATTGTTATAATTTATAGATTTTGCTAAATCTCTCAACTTTTCAAGCTCAATTTTTAGACTCTCTGGAACATCATCTAAAATAGAGTCTATTTGGTTTGGATATTGAAGATACAAAATCTTTTCAAGCCATTTAATATTTTTACTAAACAATCTATCCAAATTTATATCTTCAAGCTCAAAAAGTGGAATATCTAACTCTTTTGATAAAATTTTTGGTATTTTTATATTTGTGATTTGCAACATTGGATTTAAATCTAAATTTTTAAAAATAGATATTAATATATCGCAAATTTGTTTTAAATCACTGCTATCAAGCCACTCCGCCCCTATTTGATACTCTTCTGTTGTTGGATACCTAAAAATCGGCTGAATATAGTACCACTTATCATGATTTATATGACGACCCAATCTTTTTGTGATAAGCCTTACAACATCAAAAGTAGAATCGGCTCTAAGTGTTATAGGACTATTTGTCGTATCACTTAATTTTATCAACTCTTTATCATTTAATATACATTGATAGTGTTGATATGAAAAATTTGGAGTCACAATCTCTTCAAAACCACTCTCTTCTAAAATTTTTGAAGCTAAATTTTCAATCTCTCGTTTTAGCTTTGCACTTTTACCAAAATATAGATGAGAGCCTTTTGGTATCTCATGTTCATAAATCATTTTTTTAGTTCTTTAAAAATTTATTTAATGTATAAGTTCTAACACCACTTCCATCATAAACTCTTTTATTTAGTTCATAAAGAGCCATTTCGATACTATTTATAGCCCATGAAGTCTCATAATCTTCAACAAGTCCCATATGGTTTATTCTAAAAATTTTACCATTTAGATGGTCTTGCCCACCAGCCATATTGACTGAATATTTTGTTTTCAATATTTTTCTAATCGTATTAGCATCATCTGTTGCAATAGTCGTCATAGATAGTGCTGGAGTTTTTGGATAGATTGTTAAACCAAGTTCAAGCAAAGCCTCTCTTGTAGCCAATGCTCTCTTTTTAGTCTCTGCATATACATTGTCAAATCCGATACTATCCATTTTTTCTAAAATAGCTTTTAAACCGATTATAAGTGTAGTAGCAGCTGTGTAAGCTGTTGTATTTTCTCGTTGTTTTTTTAATTCACTAAGTAAATTAAAATAATAACCTTTTGGAGATAGTGATAATTTTTCAATAGCACTGTTGCTTAAACCAATCATAGCAAGAGCTGGTGGCAACATGAAAGCTTTTTGACTTCCAGAGATTAGTGCATCAATATTTGTAGTATCGATTTTCTCAACCCCTAAAGCTGTAATTGCATCACAAACGATAGTTATATCTTTGTTTATCGCTTTTACCTCTTTTGCAATCTCTTCAACTGGATGTCTAAGCCCCCCTGCACTTTCGCAAACTTGAATAAAAATTGCATCAATAGAGCTATCATTTTTTATCTCTTTGATAACTTGTTCAACATCTGCTGGAGTATCCCACTCATATTTTAGCTCTGTGTAAGGAATATCAAAAGCTTTACATATTTTGCCAAATCTCTCACCAAATTTTCCAGAATTTATAGTTAATGCCTTTTTATGACAAAGATTTATAACACAAGCTTCCATAGCACCTGTTCCAGTACTTGCCAACATAATGCAATCATCCATGTTATAAATTTTTTTAAGCAATGTTCTAGTTTCAGCAAAAATCGCTTCAAACTCTGGAGTTCTATGGTGCAAAGTTTTGCCAGACATAGCAACTCTAATATCTTCAGGAACTGGTGTTGGTCCTGGTGTAAGCAGTATCATGAATTTATCCTTTTTGTAAATTTTTCAAATTAGTTTAGCAAATCAATGCTGTAAAAAAGGTAAGTTTTATATTTCAAGTTTAAATTTTTTTAAATGATACAAAGTCTAAATATATTAGAATTTGACAAACAATTAATTTAAAGGTATTTATAAATTGAAAGATATTTTAACACTCTTTAGAGTTCATCAATATGTAAAGAATCTATTTATTTTTGCACCGATGCTGTTTGGTTTTGCTATAAGTTATGAAAATTTACAAAACTCAATAGTAGCTTTTATCCTATTTTCTATTTTGGCAAGTAGTATCTATGTTTTTAATGATTTATTGGATATTCATGAAGATAGAAACCATCCAAAGAAAAAATTTCGACCACTTGCAAGTGGAGCTGTTTCAACATCTACTGCAAAATTTTTAATAGTTATCATGAGCTTAGTTTCGTTAGGATTATCGCTATTTTTTGACAAACTATTTTTTATACTGCTATTTTATTTTATACTAAATATTCTCTACACTCTTAAATTAAAACATATTGCAATAGTTGATATTAGCATAATCGCAGTTGGTTTTGTTTTAAGAATTTTTGCTGGAAGTGTTGTTACAAATATAACTCCAAGCCATTGGATAATACATATGACATTTTTACTTGCTCTATTTTTAGCACTTGATAAAAGAAGAGATGATGTGATTTTAGCACGACATGGAAAGCAGACAAGAAAAAATATAGATGGATACAACTATGAGTTTATAAATGCCTCTATGGTTTTAATGGCTGGAGTTATTGTTGTAAGCTATATTTTATATACTGTATCAAGTGAAGTTAATAGCGAAAATCTATACTTAACCTCATTTTTTGTAATTTTAGGAATTATCCGATATATGCAAATTACATTTGTAGAAGAGTCAAGTGGAAGTCCTACAAAGATAGTTTTGAAAGATAGATTTTTGCAATTAACAATTTTAGGGTGGTTAATTAGCTTTTTTGTGATTATAAAATTGACATGAACTTAACATTCAAATACATAATTTTTGCAATATTCTCAACCATCATAAATCTTTTAACTCAATCAATTAGCTTTTATATTTATGAAGGTTTTTTATCGCTTTATGTAGCTATGTTTTTTGGCACACTTAGTGGGCTTGTAGTCAAATATATTTTAGATAA
>JACAEZ010000234.1 GCA_013388565.1 Campylobacterales bacterium
AAAAAAATTAGAAACTATAACTTGCTATAATTCTCACGATATCTTGGTCAGCAGAAGTAGCTTTATCCCAATCTCTCATAATATAAAATGCTTTTAAATCAAGATCTAAAACTTTTGCACCTACTGATAAATCAACTTCTTCAACATCATTATTTAAACCTTTTGCACCACTTTCATACATACCATATGTTGCAGCAAGTTTAACACCACTTAATGTTGTAGAAGCACCAAGTTTAACAGAATCTGTATCAGGCTGAGCAGCTACAGTACCATCTGAAAAAATAGAAGCTGTATAAAGTTTTGTTTTTTTGAAACCAGTTGCTGTATTTGCCATTGGTAATGTACCATCGCTTACAGATGAATAAGCAGCTTCTAAATCAACCATAGCAGCTTTCCCACTTACTTTTACACCGAAAGCATCTGTTTCTTCACCAGCTTTTAATATACCTTTTGGATCCATATAACCATATTGACCAGCTAAAGCGATACCCATAGGAGCTTTAAAACTAGCATCTGCCCATAGTGCATCAGCAACATCTTGAACATTGTAATACCATAAATTTAATGGAACATTAGGAATAAATGTAGTTAAAGCACCAACTGCATAAGCACCATCATTTACATAACTTGAAAATTTACCATCACCATTAACAGTTGTAGCATCAGCACCATATCCAAAACCATTAACACCAACAGTACCTTTTTGACCATTACCTTTACCTACATAAGCACCAACTAATGTTACATTAGGAATATCTGTATTGATAGCAACTGCTGCATCAAAAGAGTTTTTAACAACATTCCAATCTTCTGTAAATGCTAATGGAGTGTCTAATTCTTGTCTACCAATTTTTAACAATGTATTAGAAATTTTATAAGTAATATACGCTTCATGTGCCCACCATTGAGTTTGTACACTTGCTGCAACATCTTGAGAACCATCAGTTTTATATACTCTTGCTGCTGCTGTATTAGCTACAAGGTTATTTTCTAAACCAAGTGTATCAAGACCATAAACTGAAACACCATATCCCATTTTATCACCCATGCCACCAGTTACACCAAGTTTTAGTGCTGCATCACCGATTGCACTTTTTTGGCTGAATAAATCAGCAGCATTAGCTGCATCGTTTTCAATTGTTTGATACCAAACTTTAGCTTCACCGCTTACTTTTACATCTTTAAAATTACCTAAATCAACAGCATAAGCACTGCTTCCAAGGCTTAATGCAACTACTGTTGCTAAACTAACTTTTGCTAATTTCATACATTCCCCCTACCTAATAAAGTTTTGTGGTTACCGAGTCTTTTGTGCGTTAGAAATAATAAAACATTTAATCTTTATAGTTTCTTAAACTATAAAGATTAACTAAAAAACTTTTGGAATAGTGTAAACATGTGTAAAAAAGTAGTGTTTTAAAAGGCTTTATTGGATATTTTTTAAAATATTTTCAACAATGTTTTTAGAATTAGTAGCTTTATAAATAGGTCTTCCAACAACTATAAAATCAATATTTTGCTCTTTAGCGATAGTTAAATTAGCAACTCTTTCTTGGTCGTTAGACTCTTCATCAAAAGGTCTAATGCCAGGAGTCAATGTCAAAAACTCATTTTTTGTATTTAATTTTATATTCTTAGACTCATAAGCGGAGCATACAACCCCATCTAAATTTGATTTATTAGCCAATTTTGCAAATTCAACTGCTTTATCATTTAAATCACTTTTGTAAATGTTATAAAAATCATCTTTATTAAAACTAGTAAGAGCAGTAACAGCTAAAACAATTGGTCTATTTTTAAATTTTTCTAATCTATTCATCACTTCCATCATAGCTTTTTCACCACTTGATGCATGAATATTAAACATATCTACACCCAAATTTGCTATCTCTTCAGCAGCATCTGCCATTGTATTTGGAATGTCATAAAGCTTTAAATCTAAAAATATCTTAAAATTATCATCAATTTTTTTAATCTCTCTCAAAAACTCTCTTCCATCTCTAATAAAACTTCTAAAACCAACTTTAATCCAAATATCAAAACCTTTAAGTTCATTCAATAAAGCTAAATTTTCATCTTTTGATGGTAAATCAAGAGCAACACATAATTTCAATTTACTATCCTTTTATCTCTTTTTTAATAGCATCTAAAACACCATTTATAAATTTTGGACTTGTATCATTTGCCAATTTTTTTGCCATTTCAATTGCTTCATTTATAATAATTGCACTATCAAGCGAAGCATTCATAAGTTCATATGTGCCAAGTCTAAGTATTGCTTTTTCAATATCCCCTACTCTATCAAAACCCCATTCAGCAGTATGTTTTTCTATTAAAGAATCAATTTTTTCTAAATTTACCATAATGCCTTCAAAAAGCTCTTTTGCAAAATCTTTTTGTTTATTTCTAATTTTTCTATCTTCCAATATCTCATCGCAATGTTTTTTTATATCTGCATTTCCCACTTGATAAGCATATAAAAATGAGATTACAGACTCTCTAGCATGTGTTCTTGTTGCCATGATATTACTTCAAATTACTATATAAATCTATCATTTCAATAAGCCCAGTCATCGCTTCAAACCCTTTATTTCCCACTTTGCTACCAGCTCTTTCGATTGCTTGTTCGATATTATCAGTTGTAAGCACTCCAAAACTAACAGCTGCATGATACTTCAAAGCCATAGATGCAATCCCTTTTGTAGCTTCAGCCGATACATAATCAAAATGCGGAGTAGAACCTCTAATAACAGCTCCCAAACAACAAACTCCATCATATTTATTTAAAGATAGCACTCTATCTAGTGCAAAAGGTATCTCAAATGCCCCTGGAACTAATATCAAATCTAAATTATTTTCACTTCCACCGTGTCTTATAAAAGCATCTTTAGCCCCCTCAACAAGCCTATCAGTTATGATATGATTAAATCTACTAACAATAATTGCAACTTTTTTATCTTCACTAATTCTTAATTTACCTTCAATTATATTCATGAAACTCCCCTTTTATTTAATTTTTCCCATAACTCTACCGCTAAGTTTTCCATAAATTCGTCTAGCAATTCTAGTAATTACAGGTCTTATGTTTCTTGTTTGAATTGCTTTAAAAATAGCTTGAAAATCCCCTAAATATTTACCTAATCCATAAAGAATAGTTCTTATTTGAGAAATGCTCATTTTATTGCTCCTTCAATTTTTTTAATACTCTCTATTGCTTTTGAAAGTTGTTCTAAATTTAACATATTTGCCCCATCGCTCAATGCACATGCTGGATTTATGTGTGTTTCAAAGAAGTACCCATCAACCCCAACAGCAGCAGCCGCTCTTGAAAGTGGTGCTACAAATGAACTATCACCGCCACTTTTACCACCAAGTCCTCCAGGCATTTGCACAGAGTGTGTCGCATCAAATATAACAGGTGCGAACTCTCTCATGATAATCAAACTTCTCATATCAACAACCAAGTTTCCATATCCAAATGTACTACCTCTTTCAGTTAGCCAAACATTTGCTTTTTTCGAGTTTTCAAAACTAAGCTCATCGAAACCTCTAGTTTTAAGCACTTTCATGACTGAATATTGCATATCTTTTGGATTTATAAATTGCCCTTTTTTGATATTTACAACAGCTTTTGTTTGAGCAGAAGCAACAAGTAAATCTGTTTGTCTGCATAAAAATGCAGGAATTTGAAGCACATCAGCCACTTCTGATGCAACACTAGCTTGATAACTTTCATGAATATCTGTTAATATTTTATATCCAAACTCTTTTTTTACCTCTTCAAGAAGTCTCAAACCTTCTTCAAGTCCTGGACCTCTAAAACTATCTAAACTCGTTCTATTTGCTTTATCAAAACTAGATTTAAAATAAAAATCAATTGTTTCATCATTTTGATAAACTTCCAATTTTTTTGCTATATCAAATAGTATTTCTCTGCTCTCTATAACACATGGACCAGCAATTAATATCATAACTTTAACCTTTAATATCTTTCTCTTTAGCAACACCAATACCGCTAAATACAATCAAAATAATACCACAAATTGTGCCAATTTCTAAAAAATTATCTCCCAAAATTAATCCTATAAAAAAAGAAAATAGAATATTTGAATAACCAATAGTTCCAACAATTCCAGCTTTTTCATAAAAATATGCCTTTGTCATGAGCAGTTGTGAAATAGTGGCAAAAATCGCTAAAAATATTATCAGAATAAAATCATGAAATGATGGCATTACAAATTTTGCAAATAAAATTGGATTGGATACTAAGAACGTAT
>JACAEZ010000217.1 GCA_013388565.1 Campylobacterales bacterium
ATAAAATTTAGTGCAACAAGCAAAATAATCGGAGCTAAATCAATACCGCTAATAACAGTCGGCACATACCGTCTCATTTTTGCATAGACTGGTTCAGTTAATCGATAAAGCATTTGAACTATTGGATTATACGGGTCTGGTCTAATCCATGTAATAAGTGCTGAAATAATTACTATCCAAATATAAAGAGTAATAATCATGTGAAATATATTTGCGACCGCACTTAAAAGTGTAGAAAAAACTATCATTTTACAACCTCCATCAAATAATTTTTAATCAAAACATAAACATCTTTCAACTCTGGTCCATTTTCAGCTCCAGTTAGTAAAAATCTCAACGGTTTAAAAAGATTTTTACCTTTTAAGCCACTTCTATTTGTTAGCTCTTTTTTAAACTCTTCATAATCTTCAAAAAATGGCATATTTTTAATCGTCTGTTTTAACAGTTCAAACTCTTCTTTAAACTCTGCATACTCATCTTTTTGAGAAAAAATAGCATCAATTTTTGCTTTTATCTCTTTTATTGTGCTACCTTCTTGAGTGTAAAGCTTGATTAGTTTGCCAATATTTTCATCTCCAAAACCAATAAGCCGTGACAGTTCAACATCATCTTTTAGTTTTATATGTTCTCTATTTATAAATTTTAGTTTATCAATATCAAATCTAGCAGGTGATTTTGAGATGTTTTCTATCTTAAACCACTCTATTGCATCACTAAGATTAAATATTTCAGTTGGAGTTGTATTTCCTAAAGCTACTAGATAATTTGTGATAGCTTCTACCAAAAACCCCTCATCAAGTAGATACTTTACACTTGATACATTATCTCTTTTACTCATCTTTTTACCATCATCATTTAAAATAATAGGCAAATGAGCATGAACAATCTCTTTTGAATACCCTAATGAATTTCTTATATGAATTTGTTTTGGACTGTTTGAAACATGGTCTTCACCTCGAATGATAAAGCTAATATCATAAAGCATATCATCAATGGCACATGCAAAGTTGTATGTAGGAGTTTTATCTGTTCTTAAAATTACAAAACTATCTATATCTTTTGGCTCAAACGACTGTTCACCTTTTATTTTATCAACAAATTTTATAGAATTTTGCGGTTTTTTAAGTCTCACAACTGATGGCTTTTCACAATCCAATACCTCTAAATTAGATAATTTTTCGCAAGTTCCGTCATATCTAAATGGTTCATTGTTAGCTTTAGCCAACTCTTTTTTTCTATCTAATTCATCGGCGGTACAAAAACATAAAAAAGCTTTTTGTTCAGCAATTAACTGCATAGCCATAGTTTGATGAAAATGCAAATTTTTACTTTGATAAACCAAATTATCATATTTCAATCCAAATTTATGCAAAATATCTAAAATCTCTTCATCTTTACCATCAATATTTCGCTCTTTGTCTGTATCTTCTATTCTAATTAAAAATTTTTCACCTATTTGTTTTGCAACTATATAGTTTAAAATTGCAACTCGCAAATTTCCAATGTGCATATCTCCTGTCGGACTTGGAGCAAATCTAAGCATAATTAATTACCTTTGTTTTATTTTTTAAATTGTAAAGTATTCTACCTAAAATCTATTTAGAGTAATTTAATATAAGTTTTAAAAGTAACTTCTTAAAAAGCAAAATATCATAATTTCATATTTTAAATACTATTTTAAAAAATTACTTTTTGAAACAAATCTATATTTTTTTGACTATTTTTCAATAATAGCAATTCCGTAGCAATTTCTTTTTGCTATAATATTAAAATATTTAAAAAAGGGGTGTCATTATGAAAAAAATTTTAAGTTTAGCAACAGTATTAGCTTGTGGTGTATCTAACTCATTTGGAGCAGATAGTGTTGAGAGTGCTTTTAAAGAAGGAAAAGCTAGTGGTGAAGTGAGAGCTTTTTATATAAATAGGGATTGGACTCCAAATGTAGCATCAAGACCTGATAGAGCAGCTTTTGCAGTTGGTGGAAATTTAGGTTTTGATACAGCACCTGTAAATGGTTTGAGTGCTGGAGCAAAATTTTATACAACACAAGGAGTTGGATTAAATAGTGATAATGGTGCAAAAATAGACCCTACTTTATTTGATGACAATAAAGATAGTTACTCTATTTTAGGTGAAGCATATATGGCTTATAAAAATTCACAAACTACTGTAAAAGTGGGAAGACAAAAGCTTGATACTCCATTAGCTGGAAGTGATGATGCTAGAATGTTACCAAACCTATTTGAAGCGGCAGTTATCGCAAATACAGATATAAAAGATACAACATTGATATTAGCTCATGTTAGTAAGTTTGCAGCTGGTACTTTTAGTAATGCTTATGCAAATAGCGGTGTTGATGCAAATGGTATAAATTCTGGTGGTTATTTGGCACTTCATGGTGGTTATGGTTTAAATAATCAAAGTGGAAAGTTCATGAATATGGGTGGTTATGCAGTCGGTAAAGATACAAATGGTGTAACTGCTGGTGCTGTTATTTATAAAGGTATTCCGAACTTGACTCTGCAACTTTGGGATTATTATGCTACTGATATTTTAAATGCTATTTATGCAGAGGCTGAATATAAATGGAACTGTTTAATAAATCCTGATTTAAAAATGGCTTTAAGCGGACAATATATCGGTGAAAGCGATGTTGGTGATAAGTTTGCTGGTCAAATTGATAGTGATTACTATGGCGTTCAATTAAGTGCTACAGTAGCTGATTTAAATCTTAAAGCTGCATATTCAGAAACTGGTGAATCAAAAGGAAAAACTACAAACGGTGGTATCATATCTCCATGGGGTGGTATGCCTGCATATACTCAAGGTATGGTTACAAGACACCAATTTTTCGCAGATACAGAAGCTTGGAAAGTTAGTGGTACATATAATTTCAAAAAAGCTATTGGCGAAGATATAGCTTTAACATTAGCTTACATGGAGTATAAAATGGGCGATGGAAATATGTATCAACCAAACAAAGAGTGGACTGCTAAAGAGAGTCTATTTGATTTAATGTACACAACTCAAATAAAAGGGTTAAAACTTAAACTTAGAGGGAATTTTCCAACAGATTTTGCACCAAATTTAGATTGGGATGAGTATAGAGTTATTGCTTATTATAATTTTTAAGAAGGGCAATAGATGATTAAAAACTTAACACTAAAACAAAAAATATTAACAATAGTTTCTTTATCACTTTTTACTATTGTAGTAACATCATTTTTATCATTAATGACTCAAAAAGAGATAATGATACAAGAGAAAAAAGAGAAACTTAAAAATGTAGTTGAAGTTGGTGAAAGTATTATCAAATACAATTATAAACTTTTCAAAGATGGAAAAATATCTGAAGATGAAGCAAAACAAAATGCAATTAGCATGATAAAATCTTTGAGATACAACGAAAAAGAGTACATTTGGATAAATGACGACTCAAAACCTTTCGCAAAAATGGTCATGCACCCAACAGTTCCAGCACTTGATGGCAAAGTGTTGGATGCTGAAAAGTTTAACTGTGCAACACAAATACAAGTTGGAGTTGATGGCAAAGAGATAAAAACAGATGGTAAAAAAAATCTTTTTAATGCCTTTGTCGAGGTAACCGACCAAAAAGGGATTGGCTATGTCAGTTATGATTGGCCAAAACCTATAGTAGGTGGCGGTACAACAAAAGAGCTTTATCCAAAACTTAGTTTTGTAAAAAAGTTTAATGAGTGGAGTTGGGTTTATGGAAGTGGTGTTTATATAGATGATGTTGATATAGCTTTTTATTCGCAACTTAAAACATTGGGTTCGTTTGTTTTATTGATGCTTTGCTTGATTTTATTGATTTCATATTTAGTCAATAAAGATTTAAATGAGAAACTATCAAAATTTCAAAATGGATTATTAGATTTCTTTAGCTTTTTAAATAAACAGTCAGCTAAAAGTGTTGATATTGAAATAGATAGTAAAGATGAATTTGGTGTCATGGCAAACATCATTAATGAAAATATTGCAAAGATAGAAAATGGAGTAATTAAAGATAATGCACTTATAAATGAGTGTGTATCAGTTGTAAATAAAACTAAAGATGGTTACATAAAAAATATAAGAATAGATGAAACAGCAAATAATCCAGAGTTGAATGAACTTAAAAATTTATTTAATGGATTACTTGATGAGATAGAAAAAACATTAGAAGAGATAAATGGTGCCTTAAATGAGTATGCAAATAGTAACTACTCATATAAACTAAATTTTAGTAAAAATGGTGAATTTGGCTTTACTATTGATAAAGTTAGAATATTAGGAGATGAGTTATCAAACACTACAAAAACATTTTTAGAAAATGGTTTGCTACTACAAAATAGTGCAAATATACTAAAAGATGCCATGGAAAATCTAACAAATGCAAGTATTCAACAAGCAGCCAATCTCGAAAAGACAAGTGCTGCATTAGAGCAAATGACAGCAAATATTGCATCAAATACACAAAAAGCACAAATCATGGCAACTGAAGCTCATGAAGCAAAAGAGGCTACAAAAGAGGGTAATACTCTAGCTACAAAAACTGTAAGTTCAATGGTAGAGATAGAACAAGCTACAAATGCAATAAATGAAGCAGTAAGCACTATCGAAAATATTGCATTTCAAACAAATATACTATCACTAAATGCAGCGGTAGAAGCAGCAACAGCAGGAGATGCTGGAAAAGGTTTTGCAGTTGTTGCACAAGAGGTAAGAAATTTGGCAAATAGATCAGCAGAGGCTGCAAAAAGCATTAAATTATTGACAGACCAAGCAAAACAAAAAGCAAACGATGGAAATAGTATCGTAAAATTAATGATTGAAGGCTTTGGTAAAATATCAGACAAAATAGAAAAAACTACTAACTTAGTAATAGAAGTAACAAATGCAAACAAAGAGCAAATGTCAGGAATTGAACAGATAAATGATGCAGTTGCCTCTTTGGATAAAATGACTCAAGAAAATGCAAAAATAGCATTAGATACAGATAGTATCTCAAATGAAGTGTTAAAACAAGCAGATGAGTTTGTATTTGAAGCTATGAAAAAAGAGTTTATTGGAAAAAATGAACTTATAAACCAATCAAGCAGTAAAAAAGTTCAAAAACAAATTGTTACTAATAAGTTTTTAGACAACAAACAAGTTCAAAAACAACCTACAAAAACACATCACAAAATAGAACATAAGTCAAAAGAGACTAATCATGAATGGGAGAGTTTTTAACTCTCTCAACATGAATAAAAACTAGCATTTCTAATTAACCATCTCTGTTATCAAAACCTGATGCAAAGTCTTTTTAAGACAAAACTTTACAATCACAAACCTTATACCAAAACCCAACTAAACAACCCATCTAACATTACCAACAATTAAACAAAATTATGAAACAATAACAACAACAATAACAACTAAGAAGAGAGAATGGGAAGAAAAATAACAGTAATAGAACATAACAGCAACGAAAAGTTAAAAAAAGAGATAAAGAGAACTCATGCAA
>JACAEZ010000230.1 GCA_013388565.1 Campylobacterales bacterium
AACTTCAATATCAAATGTCAAGAAAACGAATGTTAGCCGAAGTACCAAATGCTGATGTTGTTGTTAGAAACCCAACTCACTATGCGGTGGCATTAAAATATAATAACCAAAAAAGTGGAACTGCTCCAAAGGTTGTAGCTAAAGGAGCTGATTTTTTAGCTCAACGAATAATTCAAGTTGCACTTGAACATAATGTACCAGTTGTTGAAAACAAACCACTAGCACAAGAACTTTATAAAAGTGTAGATGTGGATAGAGAAATTCCTCAAACTCTATATCAAGCCGTTGCAGAGGTGTTGGCTTATGTGTATAAAACATCAAAAAAAGGGAAAAAATGAGATACATTTTAATATTTATATTTGCAATATTTTTACAAGCATCAACTCTTCATCTTAGCATGTCATCAAATCCAAGTCGAATAAATCCAATTTTAGCAACAGATAGTGCAAGTGGAGAGATAGCTGGTTGGATTTTTAACGGTTTAGTAAAATATGATAAAGATGGAAATTTAACAACAGATTTGGCAAAAAGTTTCTATTTTGAAGACAACACAACATTAGTTTTTGAACTAAAAGAGAATGTATATTTTCATGATGGAAAAAAACTAACTGCCGATGATGTAATTTTTACATTTGAACTATTAAAATCTCCAAAAATATTTACACCATACTCTCAAAGTTTTAGATTTGTAAAAAACATTGAAAAGCTTAGTGAATTTAAATTTAAAGTAAATTACACAAGACCCTATTTCAAAGCAGTTCATATTTGGAATATCGGTATCGTTCCAAAACATATACTAGAAAAAGAACAAGACCTCATGACAAGCAAATTTAACCAAAACCCAATAGGTACAGGTGCCTATAAATTAACAAATTTAAATATTTCTGGAGATATAGAGCTAATTGCTAATGAAAACTACTTTGAACATAAACCAAATATAGAAAAAATCCACTACCACTTCATGCCAGACGACTCTACAAAATTTTTAACACTCAAAACAAAACAGTTAGACATAGGAACTCTAACACCACTTCAATACAAAAGACAAATTGATGATGAGTTTAAAAAGCATTTCAAAATCGTTCAAAATAGAGAGTTTGCCTATACATATTTAGGATTTAACCTAAAAGATGAAAAATTTAAAGATAAAAAAGTACGAGAAGCCCTATATTTAGCAATTGATAGACAAGAAATTATTGACATTTTATCTTTTGGAGTAGGTGAACTTTGTCATGGACCATTTATGCCAGATACATTCGCATACAACGAACATCATAAGCCAAAACCAAACGATATAAATAGAGCAAAAAGTTTGCTAAAAGAGGCTGGTTTTAGTGAAAAAAATCCACTTACATTTGAAATAGCTACAAATGCAAACAATCCAATTAGAGTCAAAGTAGCAGAAATCATGCAGTATCAGTTATCAAAAATTGGTGTAAAAGTAAAAATAAAAAGCATAGAGTGGCAAGCATTTTTAAACACTGTAATATTCCCTAGAAATTTCGAAGCAGTAATTTTAGGCTGGGGACTTGGACTTATACCAGATGCATATGCTATTTGGCACAAAGACGGTATCAAAAAAGGCGGATTTAACTTTATCGGATATGATAATGAGGTAGTAAATGAGCTTATAGAAAAAGCTGAAGCAACAATCGACCAACAACAACTATCAAAAATATATAAACAAATTTTTGAAACAATAATAGACGACTACCCATACATATTTTTATACATACCACACTCAATCACCGCAGTAAACAGTAAAATAACTCCAATAATACCATCACTAACAGGTATCATGCACAATCAAATTGATTGGATGAAAGAGTGAGTTTTTTTGGATATTGGAGTTTAAAATTTGCATTTAAAGCCAGATAATGACACTTAACAAGTAGAAGTATGCAAAATTGAACATTTATCAAATTGGGTTAAACTGTAACAAATTTCATACACTCTAACCAATTTCTATTAAAATATTCTTTTACAAACTCTTTTTTATGTGGAATATCACAATTTGTACAATTTTGATGAATTACTGTATCTGTTTCAAAAATTTCTCCATCTGGTGAATTTATAGAACAATAACTTACAATCTTTTTGCCATTTTTGAAAAAAGTACTATTTTCATTAAATCTAAAATTTAAACAACCACAAAAATAGCAATTAAGAGACTCTATTTCATGACATTTTCTATTTTTTGAATAAAGTAAACAAAACTCTACTTCATAAATAACCATATTTTTAAAATCAAAATAATCAATAATTTCATCATCACTCAAATGCTCTAACTTTTTCATGATATGTTGATGTTTTTTTGCATGATTTAAAAACCAATCTATATATCTCATTTGTTGTTAATTCAACTTGTTTATAAATATTTTTTTTAGTTATTTAAATTTTATGTCTAAAAAAATACTCTTTAAGAAGATGATAAAGATTATTTTTAAGTTTTTCATCAAACTGTTCTAAATCTTCCAAACACTTATTTGACAAAATATTTGCTTGATTTATAGACTCATCTAAACCTAAAAGTTTTACAAATGAGTTTTTGTTTGAGTCATTGTTTGTGGTTTTACC
>JACAEZ010000223.1 GCA_013388565.1 Campylobacterales bacterium
ATTTATTCTAACTTTAGAGTTTTTTTCAAGCCCTGTTACATCTTCTAAAATTGTATCTATAAAGTATCCATTTTTTGAAAACATAGAAAACTCTTTTACTTGAGTCGTCATCAAAAACATAAAAACAATTGCAATAAATACAAAAAAACCAACCTTTGTTTCAACTCTCATATATTTCCTCTTGAATTTCTATGAAATTTTTGACTAAAACCACCTATTGGGAATAGACCTATTTGAAAATAGACTATCTTATCTTTTACAGAATTTGTTCCTAAAGATGTTAATATTGGAACAATTTCCTCTTTATAGCTAATCTTATAGTCCCAACATCGAATAAAGTATTTTAATCCTATTTCCCATCTATTTACGAAATCACCTTTATAATCATATTCAAATTGAATAAAAGTTGTATAAAATTTATTTAACTTATAGCTATTATAAGTAGAAAAATAACTTGATTTATCATCTTCTTTTTCTGAAAAGTAGTGAGATATGATAAAATCTTTCGTATCATCAATATATGCAATATCAAAAGCATTTCCTTCGATACTATTATCTTTATGTGAATATGATAAAAAATCATACAAAGAGATATTTTTTGTAATTTTTAATTCAACTTCATGTTCAAAATTTTCATATTTGTAACTATCTTTTTCATATATAAATCTTTGATTTACTCTATGAGTTACTATTTCATCTAAATTTTTATTAAAAAAGAAGTTACTAAATCTGATATTACTACTTTTTTTAGTTGTTTTATACTTTACAAAATCTATAAAATCACCTTTTTTATGTTCAAAACTTGGTATGATAAAATCTAAATATAGCTGACTTCCATGTAAAAAATTTGGATACTCTTTAACTAAATCAGAGCTAAATGCCAATTGATGGTAATTTCTAAAAAATTTAGAATCTTTAATTTCACTATCCAAATTTGAGTAGTTTACTTGTGAAAAATATAAATTTTCTGAAAATTTCATATCTAAATAGTTATCAAAAAAAGATTTGTGATAACTTACTGGAATTAAAAATTCACTTTGCATAGCATTTAAATTTTTTATTCTATAATTATTAGATATTTTAAAATCAGCTGAAAGTAAAATATTTCTGTTAAAAATTGGATTTTGAAATCTATGATATTGTATCATTGGAAGTAGTTGAAGTGTATCTTTATTTGAAACTTTTGTAGTATCTATGAAATATTTTGTATATAAACCTAAATAATCTTTTTCATGTTGAGCTATATAGTTTATTTTTGATGTTACAATATTTGATAAATTTTTTGTATTTTCATTTACTTTTTGTAAATTTATATAGTCAATATCATTTAAATAGTTTATATCAACATAAAATCCATCTTCATTTAAAAAATCAAAATAATCACTTAACACTTTTGTGGATATATAGTTAAATTCTGCTCCAAAATGATTTTCATTTTTTAGATTATACTCTCGTGCATAACTTTTTTGCTCTTTAAAATAACCAGTTGTTATTTCACCTTTTGAAAAGTAACTATCAACAAATCTAAAAGTTGAATATATTCCATATCCTCTGTTTGTTCTAATTTGTGGAGATATTTCTATATCATAACTATCTTCTGGTGCAACATAAAAAGGTTGCATAAAATATAAACCTTCATTTGTAGAAAGCCCAACATCTGGTTTTAAAAGTCCTGTTCTTCGCTGTTTTGAAGCAGAAAAACTCAAATATGGAAAATACAGTAATGGAATATTTGAAGCATGAAGTGTTGCTTCATGAAGAGTAACAAATGAACTGTTTGTATCATAAGAACCTCTATCAAATGAGATAAACCATGCAGGTGATTCAAAATTACAACTTGATAAAGTAGCATTTTCTAACTGATAAATTTGTTTTGTAGCATTTAAATCTTTAGCATTTAACCAAAAGTTATTTTTATTATCTGTCAAATATATATTGCAAAATGTAGCTTTATCACTTTGTACATTTATATCTGCATGATTTGAGTATAAAAATAGATTATCTTTTATTGCAAATACATTATCTGTAAGATTTAACTCTTTTGTTTCAAAGTTATATGCTAGATTTGAAGTTTGTATATGATATTTTGAAGTTTGTGCTATTACAGATGTTGCACCATTTATATTTGTACTATTTGTATCTAGTTTATCTGCTATAATCTCTATATTTTCATTTGAAAATGCAAAAATTGAGAATATAGCTACAATGGATAGATGTTTAAGCATTAACTACTAAAGTTTTTGCACTTTTATCATGAAGGCTTTGTCTAAATTTATCAAAAAAAGCTATAAAAAATCCTATATAAAACAGCATTTCACTAATAACTCTAAATATAGCCCTATTAAACGCAATACCAAAAGATGGAGAGTTAAAATCACTAACTTGAATTACTTTTATTTTTGCAAACATTTTGCCTAAAGTAGCTCCATATTTCCATATAAAAAATGTGTGATATAAAATTTTGATAGTAACTATTTCAAAAAAAACTCTATTTATTGTTAAAATAATCTGTTCAAAATCACTAACATCTTGAATATATTCCCAAAATATAGCCAAAACCAAGATAGAAATAAGCACATCATCAATTAAATATGCTAAAGCTCTTTTATTTGTAGAAGATAACTCAAACCCTTGTGTATTTAATTCTAACTCTAAATCTTTATTCATGAAATTTTAAAGCCTGATAAGCAATATCTTTTCTATATTGAGCACCATCAAAATTTATAAATTTAAGTGCTTCATAACTCTTTTCTCTAGCACTTTTTATATCATCAGATACACTTACTACAAGCAATACTCTACCACCAGTAGCATATAACTCTCCATCTTCTGCCTCTACACCAGCAAAAGATATATGAGTATCAGAAATTGTAGATATTTTATCATCTATTGTTATTTTTGCTTTTGGAGAATTTTTGTAAGGATAATTTTTACTTGCTACAACAACTGCTAAACCAAATTTATCTTTAAACTTAATATCTAAAGTATCTAACTGTTTTGTTGAAGCTTTTAAAAATAGTTCATAAGCACTACTTTCAAGCAATGCCATCAACACTTCACACTCTGGGTCACCAAATCTGACATTATATTCAAGTACGATTGGTTCACCTTTGACTATCATAAGTCCAATAAAAAGAGTTCCACAAAATTCACTCTCTATCTCTTTCATACCTTTGAGTGTAGGTTTTACAACTCTATCTTCAATTTTTTTATAAAGTTCTTCATTTATTAGTGGAGTTGGAGCATAAGCACCCATTCCGCCAGTATTTGGACCTTCATCATTATCCAAAAGTCTTTTATGGTCTTGAGCAGCAGGTAATATTTTATAGTTTTCACCATCACAAATAGCAAAAACAGATAGTTCATATCCATCTAAAAACTCTTCAACAACAACTCTTTCACCAGATTTACCAAACATATCACCATTAAGCATCTCTTTTGCACTCTGTTTTGCTTCATCTTTTGTTTTAGCTATGATTACACCTTTTCCAGCACAAAGCCCATCAGCTTTCACAACAATAGGCAAATCTAAGCTATCTATAAAATTTTCAGCTTCACTATAATTTGATGTTTCTATATATTTCGCGGTTGGAATATTGAATTGTTTTAAGAAGTTTTTCATGAATGCTTTTGAGCCTTCAAGTCTTGCAGCATTTTTTGATGGACCATAAATTGTTAAATTTTTTTGTTTAAATATATCTACAATTCCATCAACTAAAGGTTGTTCTGGACCAACTATTGTCAAATTTATACTATTTTCTATACAAAAGTCAGCCAATTTTTCATAATCTTTAATATCTAAATTAGTTCCTAATTTTGTTGTAGCACCATTACCTGGAGCGAAAAAGATATTTTTTACAAATTTATCATTTTTTAAAGCTAAACCTATCGAATACTCTCTTCCACCATTTCCTACAATCAAAACATTCATGAAAATCTCCAAAAAATAAAAATACCCAAGTGAGCGATACCAATAAGAAGTGGCCCTAAAAAAGCCAACTTTGCAGAATTGACCAGTTTTTTAGGGGCAATCTCTAACTTTTTTAAAAGCTCAAACAAGACCGCCAACACACCAAACCGTGTACGAATTCCGCGATACTTTAAGTGTCGGACCCTCGATGAATTGGAAATCTCGCTTCACTTAGGAGGTGTAATTATAAAACAAAATTGCTTAAAATAGCTCTAAAATGGCTTTTTTAAGATGTTGCAAAATTTTTAAGTATCTGCAATCCTATATTGTGAGACTTCTCTGGATGTGGTTGAAAACCATAAATATTATCTTTATTTACAGCACTTACAAACTCATATCCATAATTTGTTTTAGCTATTGCATATTTTTCTTCGCAAACTACATGATAACTATGAACAAAATATAAGTATGGTTCACTTGGCAACTCTTTAAATAATTTTGACTCTTTTACAAATAGTTCATTCCAACCCATGTGAGGAACTTTTAAAGAGTGTTCAAATTTTGATTTATCAAATAGTACAACATCACCATCAATTAAATTTAACCCTTCATGATTACCAAACTCTTGAGATGTACTAAAAAGTAGTTGCATTCCTAAACAAATGCCAAGTATCTCTTTTCCACTTTTTGTATATTCAACTATTGCTTCATCTAAACCATACTCTTTTAGATGACTCATAGCATCTCCAAATGCTCCAACACCTGGTAAAATAAGTTTGTCATAATTTTTTAAATTTTTACTATCATTTTCAATTTTTGCACTAACACCAATCTTTTCAAAAGCATTCATGACACTTGCTAAATTTCCCATATTATAGTTTATTATACCTATCATTTAAAAATTTCTTTTTTGGGTTTTTGAAACAAATCTTATATAAAGTGACAATCCAAATAGAAGCATTGTAACACCACCAATTAAATATACAGCATAAATGATACTTTTTGGGTCAATAAGAGCAAATTTAAATACAAGCATTAAAGCCTCTATTGCTAAAGCAATTATAATAGAACCCAAAAATCTTGTCATGGTTTGATGAACTGCTATTGAACCTTTTTCTTTATGTTTATTTTCAATAACCTCTTCTTCAAATATCGCTTTAACTAAATCAAATATCGCTAAAGAGAGTGTTAAAAGAATGGTTGATTCAAACATCTCTTTTATATCTATTGAAACAAAATCAAAATTATGTCCTGTAATACTTAAAACACCTCTGTAAAACAGAAGCATAGCTACTATAAAAAGTGAAAGTGAAAACATAAAATATATTGTTTTACTAAAAGTATTAAAAAAACCACCTATAGATGTTGTTTGAACCAATTTTATAGCATCTGTAAATTTTATATCCATACATAGTATGTATGTCAATTCACCCTTTTCATTATATAATGGATAAGCTGCAGTAACTACAAGTCCACCTAATAGTGAACATGGATAGGGGTCTGTTAATATACATCTTTTTTCATTGACTGTTCTATAAAAATAGGCTCTATTACTCTTATTTTCACCTTTTCCAACTTTTAACTCACTATCATCACAAATAAAATCATTTACTTGATTACCTTTTGAATCAAGTATATAAATAAGTCCAACATCACTAATCTCTCTTTTAATTTTATGAAGAGATTTTTCAATACTATCTATTTCAAATGAAGGTAATTTATTTGGTACATTTCTCGAAAATAGATAACACATATAAGCTCTAATTTGAACTCTTTGTTCTTGAAAATTTTGTATATCTTTTGATAACATTTCTAACTCCTGTTTATTTCAATATCTACAGCATCTAAAAAATTTAGATAATAACTTTTTTGCGGTTGTAGTTTTGAACTCATGTCTTTTAAATATGTTTTATAACTTTCAAGTGATAAATTGCCCTTTAACAGCTCATATTTCAAAAAAATCCAATATGTATTTAAAACATCACTTTCGCAATATTCACTAATTTGTTTTAAATCATTTGCATAAAAAAGCCTTGCAACATCATCACCTTTTGTATCAATCTTGCCAACAGCTCCACACATTTTACAAATAGTATCAAGATTTATCGTTCGATTTGCCCCAAAAGTTGAGAGTTGTTCATAAAGGTCCAAATGAAATGATTCATTAAATTTTACTCGATAATTTTCCCATTTTGATTTATTTAGTGCAGGATTGTTTGTATCAAAAAATGCTTGACATGAAAGATTATACTTCATACCTCTAAGTAACAAAACTGGAATATCAAAGTTTTTTCCATTAAAACTAACAAGCCTTGGATTAAACTTATTTATAAGATTAAAAAATTCGCTTATTAACTCTTTTTCACTACTTTTTGAAAACGAACCAACCTTTTTAAAGTCCCCAAAATCATCTGTTTGCACAGCCGAAATTTCCACAACTCTATGATATGGAAGTGGTAAAAATGTTGTGTTATTTTCCTCTTTATACTGCTCTTGTGCTTGTAACACCCCATCATATCCATCACTGGATATATCAAAAAACTCTTTGCAAAGCTCCAAATCTGGAACTGTCTCTATATCAAAAATAATTGTCATGAAGAACTCCTTGCATCTGCTAATGTAAGTGCAAACATCACATTCACACCATACTCTTTTAGTTTCATGGTAGCCTCTGTTATTGTAAGTCCAGTTGTGATTATATCATCAACTAGTATCACATCTATATTTTGTTTGTACTTATATTTAAAATTTCGCCTATTTTTAAGCCTAAAATCCAAACTTTGACCAGAATAATTGACTCTATTTTGAGCTATCAATTTTGAAAAAACTGGCTTGATTGTTTTTGATTTTAAAGCTTTACTTAAGATACTAACATGAGAATAATCACTTCTTGTATGCTCATCAATCCCAATCGAATAAACCAAACTCTCATTTTCAAAATTTTGAGCAAACCTTAAAAATGAGTTTTGAGCTAAGATTTTATAAACTTTATGCCCTATTTGAGTATGTTTTGTAAAAATTAAATCTTTTATATTTTCGTATTTGTAAAATGAATAGACAAAAAGAGAGTTGTCTAACTCCCTTTTTGTGATAGTTGGTTTTAAAAAAATATCTTGACACTTTTTGCAAATGATTGGTAAAGATAAACATTCGCATAAAAGGCATCTCATGAAATCACTTATCGATTTTCAAAACCGCTAAAAACGCCTCTTGTGGTAGATTTACTTTACCGATAGATTTCATTCTTTTTTTACCCTCTTTTTGCTTTTCAAGAAGTTTTCTCTTTCTTGTGATATCACCCCCATAACATTTAGCAGTAACATTTTTACCCATCGATTTTACAGTTTCTCTAGCGATTATCTTGTTTCCGATACTAGCTTGGATAGCCACTTCAAAAAGTTGTCTAGGAATTAAATCTTTCATAGCTTCAACAAGTTCTTTACCTCTTTCGTAAGCTTTTTCATTTGGTACGATGATAGACAAAGCATCAAC
>JACAEZ010000224.1 GCA_013388565.1 Campylobacterales bacterium
ACCGCAATTACAAGCTCCAACTTTGGTCCATATATGGCATAAGCAGCCGCTCTTAAATTCACTCCTGAAAAATCATTTTCATAAATTCCAAAAATAGAACCAACACTTTGATTTACATCTATCAAGCTAGAGCCATCGATTGGGTCATAACCTACCAAATATCTACCATTTGGATTTATAGTTTTCAGCTCCTCTTTCTCTTCACTGATGATAGCTTTTACCGCATTAGCTTGTCTTAACTCATACTCTATAATATCATCACTGATAACATCGATTTTTAACTGCTCATCACCTGAAGTGTTTTTATTTTTTGAAAGCTCTGTCTCACCTAATTTTAATTCATTATAAATATGAATTGATGCCCTTTTTATCGCTTCTATAATATCTAACATTTAAACAACCTTTGCATTTTTATTTATCCAATCACAAATCTCTAAAGGATTATTTAGTTCAAGTACCTCTATTTGATTTGGAATTAGATTTTTATCAATATCTGAAATGGCAACCGCTTTTATAAAATCAAAATAACTCTCATCGACTCTATCTCTAAAAACAGCTATTCGTGGAAGTGGAAATGTTTTAAGCCCTTCTATTATCAAATAATCAAAATCATCTGCCAATTTTATAAGCTCATCTAAATCGCTTTCACTTTGCCTAAAAAGTGTCGTTCTTGTTGGTGAAGTGATAATTACATCGGCTCCAGTTTGAAAAAACTTATAACTATCTTTTCCTTCAATATCAAATTTCGCCTTATCTTTTGGGTCATTTTTGATAATTACCACTTTAAAATTTTGCTCTATCAAGATTTTTGCGATTTTTTCGATAATCGTAGTTTTACCACTATTTGAAGGACCCGTGAAAGCAACTGCCAATCTTTTCATCTATTTTTCCACTTACAAATTTGATTTTACAAAAATTATAACAAAACTTTTTTTAATTCATTCATTATTGTACATTTCAAGATTTTTATCATGAAGGATATATAGTATAAATTTTAATGGTTCAGCTATGTAGTTTATGAAACCATTTTCGCTAAGCCACCAATTTGTGTTATTGTAAATTAGGTTTGTAGCTCCTGCAATTTCAAGTTTTACATCAACTCTGTATATACTAAATATTTTTTTGAAAGCATAATATGCTCTTCTTGTATGAAATTTATCTGTAATAATTATCAAATGTTTAATTTCTGGATGTTTTTTTAGATAGATTGCTGTATCTATTGCTTCATCAAATGTACTTACAACACCATCTTTTTGACTTGGAATAATTGTTGGTTGTATATTTTCTCTTTCAAATACCTCTAAGCTTAATTGTGTATTTGTTTTAAATATATCACTATATGTTTTTTGTTCATCTTTCATTGTTGTTAAAAATACTTTTGAAATATTAAAATCTCTCATGACTTCGACAGCTTTTACAACTCTAGTTTTTGGATTTCCACCTAAAACTATTATAGCATCTGCATTTGGTGTGATATTATTAATTTCAAAGAATGATGCATATCCTATTAATATATTTTTCCAAAATAGCACAATAATAGATACAAATATTAAACAAATTATTAAAAATTTTTTCATTTTTTCACCTTTTTTGTTAAAATTTTATCAAAAATATTTGGAAAATAAATTGAAAGAGTTAAAAGATAGACTTGATAAAGAGGTTTTATATAGAGATAATTTTTTTGAATTGAGCAGTGACAAACCAGACCCTGTAATGGTCGCTAGAAAATATAATGATGAAAATATTGCTTTAATTTGTGCTTTGTTTGCTTATGGAAAGGCTAGTTTGATAGTGAAATTTTTAAATTCACTAAATTTTGAACTGCTTCATGAAAGAGATGAAATAATACAAAATGAGCTTAAAAATAGATATTATAGATTTCAAAAACATGAAGATGTTGTTGCTTTATTTATATCTTTAAAAAGATTAAAAGAGATTGATACATTAGAAAATATATTTCATGAAGGGTTTAAAAAAGATGAAAATATTTTGCAAGGTATAGAAAATTTAATCTCAAAGATTTATTCTGTAAATCTTCATGAAACATTTGGCTATAACTTTTTAGTAGGTTCAATTCCAAAAAGTTTAAATCCTATCGGTTTGTCACCTTATAAAAGAGTAAATATGTTTATTAGGTGGATGGTAAGATGTGATAATATAGACATGGGTTTATGGAATAAAATAGATAAAAAAGATATTTTAATGCCTCTTGATACACATACTTTTAAGGTTTCAAGAAAATTAAAACTGCTTGATAGAAAGGTTTATGATTTTAAAGCTGTGCTTGAATTAACAGATAAATTAAAAGAGTTTGATTTAAATGACCCTATAAAATATGATTTTGCACTATATAGACTTGGTCAAGAGAAGATTATATAAGCATTTTTTAAAGCAGTTTGTAATACCATAAATTAACTTTATAAAAAAATAAATTATTAAGATTAAAATAATGAAATTAAATGGTTTAAATTCTTCTTTAATTAGAGTAAATGAACAAAAACTAGAGAGTGTTGATTATTCTAACTTAATTAAAATAAAATCAACAGATGAGTTAGTTCCTGTTATAAAAGATGATGGTAACTATTTTAATAAAGAGTTAGCTAATCAAATTGTTACAAACAGAAACAATCTAAGCAATATTATCTCTTCAAATAATGCTTTTGGATTATTAGAAATTACTCAAAATGCACTTAATAAACAAAAATCAATCGTAGAAAATATTACAAACTTAATAGATAATTTTTCAAATTTGTCTCAAACAACACAAAAAGATAAGCTTTCAGAGTACCAAAAAATGTTAGATAACTCTTTAAAAGATTA
>JACAEZ010000228.1 GCA_013388565.1 Campylobacterales bacterium
AAATGAACCGCCATGTTCAATACTTCAAGCTTCAAAACTAGTCGGAAATGAAACATTTAAAAATATACTAGCAATCAATTCAATATCAAAAAGAAGTTCTGCCCCTAGTCTTAGAAGTGGTTTTATAGCAGGTGATAGTGAGATTTTAAAAGATTATTTGGTTTATCGAACCTATTTAGGGTGTGCTATGCCTCTTCCTATGCAGTATGCTTCAGCTGTTGCTTGGAGTGATGAGGAGCATGTTGAATTAGCAAGATTTGAGTATAAAAGAAATTTTGAATTGGCAAAAGAGATATTAGGTATTACACCGTCAAAAGCTACATTTTACATTTGGCTTGAGGTTGATGATGAGTTGGCTTTTACAAAAGAGTTGTATGAAAAGTATAATGTTTTAGTTCTTCCTGGTTCATTTTTAGGTAGAGATAAAATTGGCACTGGATATGTTAGAGTTGCTTTGGTTGAAAATGAGTTTAATACAAAAGAGGCACTGCTTAGAATTAGTGAGTTTAGGAACAAATAATGCTTATTTATGAAAAAAATTTTAATTACATTAAAGGTTTGAGATGAAATACCATTTTATAGGAATTGGCGGAATTGGGCTTTCTGCTATTGCTAGATATTTAAAAGCTAGTGGCGAAGATGTAAGTGGTTCTGATATATGCGAATCTAAAATTACAAAAATGCTAAAAGATGAGGAAATTTGTGTAACAATACCTCATGCAAAAGAGGCTATAAAAAATCAAGATTTTATAATACACTCTGCAATTATCACAAAAAACAATGTAGAGTTTATCGAAGCAAAAGATAAAAATTTAAATATTATGCCTAGAAAAGAGTTTTTGCCACATATTTTGAAAGATAAAAAAGTTTACTCTGTTTGTGGAGCTCATGGGAAAAGTACAACAACTGCAATACTTGCTGCGATTTTAGACAACTCTTCTGCACTAATTGGAGCAGAATCAAAAGCAATTAAAAGTAACATGAGATATAGTAAATCAGATTTGATGGTATTTGAAGCAGATGAGAGTGATGGCAGTTTTTTAAATTCAAATCCATATTGTGCGATTGTGACAAATGCAGAGCCTGAACATATGGAGTATTATGATTATGATATTAAAAAATTTCAACAAGCTTATGTTGATTTTTTAAATATAGCAAAAATTAGAGTTATTAATGGTGAAGATGAATTTTTAAAAACATTAGATATTGATGCGATAAAACTTTATCCTAGTTTTGATATTCAAAATATAGAGTTTGTATTAAGAGATGATGAACCTTATACAAAATTTGATTTAAGAGATTATGGCACATTTGAAGTTTGGGGATTTGGCGAACATATAGCTCTTGATGCCTCTTTAGCTATTTTAGCTTCAATGAATGAGATAGGTTTAAATGAGATAAAAGAGAAAATTAAAAACTATAAAGGTATCAAAAAAAGATTTGATATTATAAGAAGTAGTGAAAAAGTTGTTTTAATTGATGATTATGGTCACCACCCAACAGAGATAGAGGCTACATTAAAATCTATAAAAGAGTATGCAAAACTTAAAAATATAAACTCTATCATAACAATTTGGCAACCTCATAAATATTCAAGAACACTACTAAATATGAGTAAATTTATTGAGTGTTTTGAAGGTTCAAAAGAGTTGATAATTCTTCCTGTTTGGTCTGCTGGAGAAGAGTGTGTGGATATTGATTTTGAAGAAAAATTTAATAAATATCATCTGCTTATGGCTGATTATATCCAAAGAGATAATGACAAATTACATATTTTAAAAAATAAAGAGGTAATTAAAACTCTTGAAAATGGACTTATTATAGGTTTTGGAGCTGGAGATATTACTACACAATTAAGAGGCGGATTTTGATACGGTTTATAATTGTTACACTAATATTTTTTATATTAGTGTGGATACTACTCTCTAAATTTACAGAGCTTAGAAAAACAGAAAAGAGTCATGTATTACTTACTCTATTTGTCGTTTTATTTTTTGGGTTTATCTATACAAAAATACAAGATACAAAATTAAAACATAATCAGCAGATAATTGATATTTTTGACCAAAATAGCTCTATATATTGTCATAATTTTGAAGTAAATCTCACTAATTTTAATCTTGTAACAGGAACATTGACATTTGTAGGAAAAAATATTTCAAATAAACATCTTATTTTTCCTATTGAAGATTGTCATTTAGAAAAAAGATAAAGGTATTTTTTGGAAATTTTAATAAAAAAACTTGATTTAACAAATTTTATAGATAGTTTTAGTTCACTCTTTTCAAGAGCAAAACCTATCTATTTGGAGGGTGATAGTACAGTTCATTATAACTATATAAAAGAGTTATGGCAAGTTGATTTTAATCCTCCTCCTAGTGTTGAAAATTTAAATGAAAACTTTTTTTTATTAAAAAAACATGGTGTTTTAAAAGTTTATGAAATTTATGAATTTATCAAAATTGTTAGATATTTTAACTATCTTAAAAGATTAAAGTTTGAAGGAAAAATCAAAGAGTGGCTAGATAAAATATCTATTCCAGATAATATTTTAGAGATAGATAGATATTTTGATAAAGATGGAAATTTGATAAATTCCATAAATATAGATTTAGAAAATGTAACAAAAAACTTAGAAAAAAGTCGTGAAAATATAAAATCTCAACTCCATAGAGTGTTAAATTCTCAAAAACTTCAACCATATCTTATAGACAGACAAGTGCATTTAATAAATGATGAAGAGACTATTCTTTTAAGAGGTGGTTTTAATCATGTACTAAAAGGGACTATTATAGATAGAAGTAGTTCTGGATTTTTTTATGTATTACCTGAAAATATCATGGAGCTTAAAAATCAAAAAGCTGAACTATATGCTTTAAAAGAGAAGATTATTTTTGCTATTTGCAAAGAGATTAGCTCTACTTTTTTAAAAAATATTCTATTTTTACAATTTATAAACAAAGAGTTTGATAGATTTGACCACTATCAAGCAAGACTATTTTTTGCAAAAAGCAAAGATTTAGAGTTTATATTACCTAAAAGGGATAGTAAAATAGTACTTTCAAGTTTTTGTCACCCTGCAATTTCAAATCCAATACCTATAAATATAGATTTTAGTAAATCAATTTTATTAATTACTGGTGTAAATGCTGGTGGAAAAACTATGCTTTTAAAATCAATTTTGAGTGCTGTATTTTTAGCAAAACATTTAATACCATTTAAATGCTTTAAAGAAAAAACTCATATTGGAACATTTAAAGAGATAAATGCAATATTAGACGACCCTCAAAATGTTAAAAACGACATATCCACATTTGCTGGAAGAATGTTAGAGTTTAGTCGTCTATTTTCTAAAAAAGATTTTTTAGTCGGTGTAGATGAGATAGAGCTTGGAACAGATTCTGATGAGGCTGCTAGTTTATTTAAAGTCATGTTAGAACATTTAGTTTTAAAAAATGCAAAAGTTGTAATTACAACTCATCACAAAAGATTAGCTTCACTCATGGCTAGTTATGAGTATGTTGAGCTTTTAGCTGCACTGTATGATGAAAAAAATCAAAAACCAACATATACATTTTTACAAGGAACAATTGGAAAAAGCTATGCTTTTGAAACTGCTTTAAGGTATTATATTCCTATAAATATTGTTCATGAAGCTAAAGCTGTTTATGGAGAAGATAAGGATAGATTAAATGATTTGATAGAGCGAAGTTCAACATTAGAACGAGAACTTATTCAAAAAAGAGTTTTTTTGGATAGTGAGATAGAAAAGGCTTCAAAATTAACAGAGCAGTTAAAAGAGCAACGAGACAACTTCACAACAGAGATAAATCAATATAAAGAGAAATTAAATATTGAGTATCAAAAAGCAATAAATGAGGCAAAAAGTGCAGTAAAAGCACTTGATGTAAAAGATATTCATAGAGCATTAAACAGTGCAAATAGCATAATATCAAATATTGAACAGACAAAAAAACCAATAGAGGTTATAAAAGATTTTGAAGTTGGTGATAAGATAAGATATAGAAAAAGTACAAAAGGTGAAATTATTCAAATAAAAGGTAAAAATTGTGTTATATTAACTGAAGATGGAATAAAACTGACCGTTAATATGAATGAATTAAAATATTTTGGCAATGCACCAATGGTAAAAGTAACTTCAAAAACAACAATACCAAGACCACAAAATGCTAATGTAAAACTAGACCTTCATGGATTAAGAGGTGATGAGGCTATTGAAAAACTTGATAAATTTATTTCAGATGCACTTTTAGCTGGATTTGATGAGATACTTGTATTTCATGGAATTGGAACTGGAAAATTGGCATATCGAGTAAAAGAGTATTTGAAAGAACATCCAAAAGTTGTAGAGTTTTTTGATGCTCCTCCAAATATGGGTGGAATGGGTGCAAAAATAGTAAAACTATAAAACTACTCTAAAGTAGCATACAGTTTTTCTGCTTCTTCTACATCTTGTCTTTTAGGCTTTGTTCTAATAGAGCAATATATAATTTTACCATTTACTACTCGTCTTAAAACAACCGCATCAACCCAATAATAGTTACCATCTTTTGTTCTGTTTTTTACAATACCTCTCCAAAAACCTTTTGTAGTTATAGCATCCCATAACATTTTAAATGCTACACGAGGCATATCAGGGTGTCTTACAATATTATGAGGCTTACCTAACAACTCCTCTTTTGTATATTTAGCTATTTTACAAAAGGAGTCACTAGCATACAGTATATACCCTTTTTCATCTGTTTCAGACAAGATATAATCATCTTCAAAAAAAACTTCTTTACCAGCCATTTGAGACCCTTTATTAAATTAATTGTTTTTAATATTCAAATCTTGCTGCAACTTGCATATAAAACTGCTATTATTGTTCAAAGATTTTGTTCTCTTTTGTGAAAAATCCATGACAAACATTCCGCTAAATTTATTATCTTTATAAACTTCAACTCTGTACATACTATTTTGTTTATCTATTGCATAACTATTTGGTAAATCTTTTTTAGAAATTTTAACATCATGTTCACTCTCATTTTTGCCAACATAACCTATAATATTAACTCTATAACCATTTTTTTCAACTGCTTTAAAATAGTTTTTCACATTTACAATAGAACCAAATTTTAAATTTTTAACTTCACCATCTATCTCAAAATCAAATGAAGCCGTATCTAAATCATAATCAAAATATGCTGGATAAATTTTTGTCATAAATCTATTGCCATATTGAACTTTTATATAATCTTTAGTTTCAATTAAACCAACTAAAGGATTGTTACTTTTAAACTGTTTTTTTATCTCATCTTTAGATAAAGGAACATGAATAATTTTATCTTTAATAGTCGATAAATCAAATGAAATTTTGTCTGCAAAAGAGATTATGATATCACTCTCTAAAGCTTTTTTAACACTATTTGGGTTCATCTCAAAATTTCTTTTAAATTTAATACCAGCTTGATGTAAATACCCTTCAATTGCCAATAGTTGATAATAAACTCTCAAATGTGTAGGAAAATTTTTTGTAGTCTCTATTCCAAATGCTGCTTTTTGATTGTTTATAGCGAAATATGTCAAACTCTTTTCCATCTCTTTATCGCCATTTTTTGTTTGTGTATTTTTTACAGAAAATCTATGTTCTTCATCTTGTAA
>JACAEZ010000215.1 GCA_013388565.1 Campylobacterales bacterium
GGTGTATTACATGGGCTTTTTAGAGTTAGAGAGTTTACTCAAGATGATGCACACATTTTTTGTACACCAGAGCAGATAAAAGATATTGTTTTAGAGGTTTTAAGTTTTGTTGATGTTTTGATGAAAAAGTTTAATTTTACTTATGAGATGGAGATTTCTACAAAACCGCAAAAAGCGATAGGTGATGATGCTATTTGGGAAATTGCGACAGACTAACTTAAAAAAGCACTTGATGAAAATGGGCTTAAATATGGTATTGATGAGGGTGGTGGTGCATTTTATGGTCCAAAAATTGATATAAAAATATTTGATGCACTCAAAAGAAAGTGGCAATGTGGAACTATTCAAGTTGATTTCAACTTACCTGAGAGATTTGGAATATCTTATATTTATGAAGATAATACAAAAAAACAGCCTGTCATGATACATAGAGCAATTCTTGGTTCATTTGAGCGATTTATAGGGATTATGACAGAGCATTTTGCTGGAGAGTTTCCATTTTTTATATCTCCAATTCAAGTGATTTTTGTTCCAATTGCAGAAGCTCATGTTGAATATGCAAAAGAGTTGTCAAGAGAGCTTTCTAAAATGGATGTTGATAGTGAAATTTATGATAAAAACGATAGTTTAAATAAAAGAATTAGAACAGCTGAAAAGCAAAGAGTTCCATTGATTGTAGTGATAGGTGATGAAGAGGTTAATCAAAAATCGGTTGCTATAAGGGATAGAAGAGAAAGAATTCAGTATAATGTAAGTGCAATTAAATTTTTTGAAATAATTAAGGAGAAAATGAGTGAAGGTTTCATTTGAGTAAAGAGATTCCAGTCCTAAATGAGGACATAAAGGCAAGAGAAGTTAGGCTTATAGGTGATGAGGGTGTTCAATACGGAATAGTTAGTATTGATGAAGCTTTAAAAATAGCAAAAACTGAAGGTTTAGATTTAGTTCTTATTTCTGACCAATCAAATCCTCCTGTTTGTAAAGTCATGAACTATGGTAAATACAAATACCAACAAGAGAAAAAGAAAAAAGAGGCTAAGAAAAAACAGAAAATTATCGAAGTGAAAGAGATAAAATTATCTGTTAAAATAGCTCAAAATGATATAAATTTTAAAGTCAAACATGCAAGAGAGTTTTTAGAAGAAGGAAAGCATGTTAGATTTAAAGTTGTATTAAAAGGTAGAGAGATGGCTGCTCCTGAACAAGCCATAGAGGTTCTTGAAAAAGTTGTTGAAATGCTTTCTGACATAGGTGTAAAAGAGAAAGAGCCAATAAATGAAGGTAAGCAAGTAACTGTAACTATGGTTCCAAAAAAATAAATTTAGAGTGTTGAGTTTTTCAATACTCTATTTTTTAAATATCGCCTTGTGAAAAATTAAATTTTTTAGAAGGCGCTATTTGAGTAAAGCAAATAGTGTTATTTGAAATTTAATGTTTAAAGGGAAGCTCGATGCCAAAAATGAAAACTGTTAAAAGTGCATTAAAAAGATTTAAATGTGCTAAAAACAAAGTAAAAAGAGGTTCAGCTTTTAGAAGTCATATATTGACAAAAAAATCTCCAAAGAGAAAAAGAGGTCTAAAAGCTGCAAAATATGTACATTCTACAAACATGAATCTTGTAAAAGATATGCTCTGTATGTAATGTAAAAACTCCAACGATTGTTGGGCAAGTCTTTATAAAAAGCACCTTTTATTTAAAAAGGTAAAGTAAAAATAGGAGAATAGGTAAAATGCCAAGAGTTAAAACGGGAATAGTTAGAAGAAGAAGACATAAAAAGGTACTAAAATTAGCTAGAGGCTTTTTTAGTGGTAGAAGAAAACACTTTAGAAAAGCTAAAGAGCAATTAGAGAGAAGTTTAGTTTATGCTTTCAGATATAGAAAGCAGAAGAAAAGAGATATTAGAAGTTTATGGATTATAAGAATAAATGCTGCTTGTAGATTAAATGGTATTAGTTATTCAAAATTCATGCATGGATTAAAATCATTAGGTATCGAGCTTGATAGAAAAATCTTAGCTGATATGGCAATGAATGATAGTGAAAGCTTTAAATCATTGACAGAAAAAGTAAAAGCTACTTTAAACTAAAATTTTATTAAACACTCTTTTCATGGCTCTTTTTGAGTCATGAAATATTGATTATATAAATTTAGTATATTTAATACAAAATTAACATTGTTTAGTTAAACTTCCTTAAAAAATAGGTGTCTTATTGAAAAATATAACTAAAATATTTTTAATTATTATAAGTATCCAGTTTGCTCTCATTTTTCTTAATTTCAATATAACTTTAAATAATCAACAAATAAAATCATTTTCATCATTAACAAATAACATCTTTTTACCACCATTTTACTATAATGAGTTATCACTTTATAAATTTTTATTAAAAGATAGCACAAATATTATGTTTATAAATAGCGATAAATTAATATTGAATGGTATTAGATGATAAATTTTGCATTTAAATTATTGTTAAATGAAAAAAAGAAAAATATACCATTAACATTTATATTTATAATTATAGTTTTTTTAATCTCTTCATTAATAATTCTTACAAATTCTTTAAATAAAATTACACAACTACAACTTGAAAATCAACCTGACATTACAATTTTTAATCAAAAAGCTGGACGAAATTATCCTATTTTGACAGATATAAAAGATGAAATATCAAATATATATGGTATTAAAAATATACATGAGAGAGTTTATGGATTTTATAAACCAAATTTTCATAATTTAGATATGTTAATCATTGGTTTTGAACCATTTGGTATAAATGTTGATAAAAATATAGAAAAAATTGTAACAGATGTTAATTTGAGTAGTTTTTTAGAAAAACCATCAATGATAATAAGTCATGGTTTATATGAGATTTTTTTACAATATTCAACATTTGGTTATATAGATTCATTTAATTTTTTTTTAGAAGATAGTACAAAATTTAAATTACACATAAATGGTATTATTGATAAAAATTTAGATATTGTAAGTGATAGATTAGTTTTAACAAACATCGAATATGCAAAAAAGATATTGGGTTATCATGATAGTGAAGCAACTGATATATCAATAGATGTATCAAATATAGATGAGATAGATACAATCATTTTAAAATTAAAAGATAAATTTCCAAATTTTTTAATTATTAAAAAAAGTGATTTAAAAGATAGCTTTAAAGAGTTGTATAGTTTTAAAAGTGGGCTTTTATTTGCTATTTCACTACTTTTGTTATCAACATTTTTGCTACTTACTATTTTTAAATCAACATCTATGGATATAAAAAGTATCAAAGAGATAGCAATATTAAAAGCTATTGGGTGGAGTATTAATGATATTTTAAAACTAAAACTTACAGAAGCTTCTATAATAGCTATTTTTTCATTTTTAACAGGTTTTTTATCTGCAATATTATATTTAAAATACCTTCATGGAGCTTTTTTGATTGATATTTTTACAAATTCTATAAATATAAATTCAAATATAAAAATTCAAATATTTTTAGATAAATTTACATTTTTTTCTCTATTTTTTCTATTTGTTTTCTCTTTTATCTTGATAAATATTATAATAGCATATAAAAGTGCTACTACAAATATAAAAGAGATTTTAAATTGATTAATATAGAAAATGTTACAAAAGTATATCAAAATGGTTTTGAAGCATTAAAAAATGTAAATTTAAAAATTGAAAAAAATGGTATTTATATATTAAAAGGAGTTAGTGGAAGTGGTAAAAGTACTCTTTTAAATCTATTAGCTGGATTTGATAAACCAACAACTGGTAAAATAGAGTTGTTAGGTGAATTTATTTCAAAACTTCCTGAACATCACATGAGTAAATTTAGACTTCAAAATATAGGTTTTATATTTCAATCATTTAATCTTTTTTCAGAACTCTCTATTTATGAAAATCTACAAATACCACTTATTCCTCTAAATCTTAACACTAAATTAGAAAAAGAGTTAATTGAAACTTTAATTCATAAATATAATTTATCAGATAAACAACACCAAATAACAAAAAAACTTTCAGGTGGCGAACAACAACGAGTGGCAATCATGAGGGCTTTAATAAATAATCCAAAAATAATATTAGCAGATGAACCAACTGCAAATTTAGATTTTAATAACAAAATGATTTTTTTGGAGATGATAGACTCTTTTAAGAAAGATAAAATTATATTTATATCTACTCATGATGATATTTTTAATGATATAGTTGATGTTAAAATATTTAATATAAATGGTGGAATTATTTGTTAAATTTTTATATAGAATTACTGTTTTTTATAGAAATATTGACATTTATCATATCTATTTGGGCTTTATTTATAAATTTTAAACTCTATTTTAATTTTAATTTTAATTCATTTTCAGAAACTCAATTCAAATTAGAACAGCAAAGTTATCTACAAAAGACAATTATCTATTTAACACTACTCTCAAGTTTAGCTTTGATAATATTTTTTATATTTGCATTAGACTCTTTATCTTTTAAAATAAAAGGTGCTATGTGTGCTTCTGGAATAATTAATTCAAATGATTTTGGAAATTTAACACTTATTGCAAAATTAATATCATTTTTTTTATTATCATTTTGGATAAGTATTGATTATTTTGAAAAAGAACATAAATATTACCCATATATCAAAATAAAAATTTACACATTTTTTTTATTATTTATCTTTTTAATATTGGAAAAGTTTTTTTTAATTAATTTTTTTTTAGAGCTATTTGATACATCAATTGTTAAATGTTGTTCTGTAATATACTCAAATAGTGGCACAAATCTATTTTTAGGTGTTGATTTTAAAATATGGTTTATCATTTTTATCATATCATTTTTATCTTCATGTTTAAAAAATAGTTACATCACACTTGTTTTTGAAACACTATTTTTAATTAGTTCACTGATTTTAATTACAAATTTTTTCAGTAGTTATATTTATGAACTGCCAACACATAAATGCCCATACTGTATGTTAAAACATGAATATAGTTATATTGGTTATTTTATCTTTTTAACACTTTTTACTTCATCTATATTTAATTTTATATATGCCATATTAGGTATGTTTGCTTTAAAAGATGAAAAATTATCAAAAATAAAAAGAGTATCAATATTTTTTAAAATACTATTTGTATTGCTAGTTATCTATTTTCCTATCTCTTATTATATTAAAAATGGTGTTTGGCTATAGCTAAACAATTGGAGGTTATGATTTGAAAAAATTTGTATTTGTTTTAACATTTTTTATGTTTATAGGATTGATTATATACTATTTAAATAGTAGTTCATCAAATATTGTAGTTGTAAACAATAACTATCAGCAAAAAGTACTAAATATTGAATTAAATAAAACACAAGATGCACATTGTGGAATGATAATAGATAGTTTCGATTTTTCTGCTCAAATAGCCTCAAAAGATGGAAGAACATGGTTCTTTCATGATTTGGGTGGCATTCCTTTATGGCTTAGAGATAAAAAGTTACAAGATGTAAAAATTTATGTATATACAATTGATTCTAAAAAATGGATAGATGCTAAGAGTGCCTATTATTCGAGAGTTGAAAATACTCCCATGAATTATGGTTTTGGTGCTTATGAATTTAATAAAGAAAATTTTGTCACTTTTAATGATATGTGTGAATTGATGTTAAAAGGTGAAAATCTTACAAATCCTCATGTAAAAAAACAGCTATTGAGACAATAATGGATAATATTAACTTAATTACAATAATTGGAGTTGCATTTTTTGGTTCATTAGGACATTGTATAGGAATGTGTGGAGGTATTGTAATAGCCTACTCATCTACAAAAATAGATAGTAACTCTTCAAAATTAAATCAAGCATTTTTTCATATGGCATATAATATTGGAAGAGTTACAACATATATATTTTTAGGTGCTATATTTGGTCTTTTTGGAAGAGTAATAGCACTAAATCATTTAACAAACGGATTTTTATATATATTTGCAGGTGTAGTTATGCTATTTGTTGCATTTTCACTTCAAGGAAAGATAAAATTTTTAACATCGTTAGAATATACATTACAAAACAGTAACTGGTTTAAACAAACATTTATAAAATTACTTCATGATAAAAGCTATTTTAGTTTTTATATGCTTGGTATATTAAATGGTTTTTTACCTTGTGGTTTTGTATATTTTTTCGCTATAACAGCTGCTTCTAGTGCATCCCCATTTTATGGTGCTTTGATTATGGCTATTTTTGGTCTAAGCACAATTCCATCTCTTTTTAGTGTTGGTTTTTTGACAGGATTTATGAAAAATAGTAAATTTAGAGATATTTTCATGAAAATATCTATTGTATTAATTGTTTTGTACTCTATTTTAACAATTTATAAAGGTTTTGAATTTTTAACGAATAGTAACAGTTCTTTATTAAATTGTCACTAATTATATTTAATAAATATTATTTAATTGATAATTAAATTGAATACTTATATAATGATTTAAACTTCAAATTAAAGGGATAATTAAAATGGCTGCAACTTGTTCAATAAAAGCATATCATAGACAAGAAGAGAGATATGTTGGTTTAAATTTGGAATATACTCAAAAAGAGGATAGGATTAATATATTAAATGCAATAGAAGAGACTAAACAAAAATTTGACACACAGCCTATTATTTGGGACAATCAAAAAGAAGATGGAAGCGGTGGTGTTTATATTGAATTTAACGATGATTACGATAAAGAGTCTGGTCCATTTTATGAAGATGTGCTAAGAAAAATTGGCATAGACCATTGTGAGAGATAAAATTAAAAGAGGTTTGTTAACCTCTTTTAATGATTTATCCAGACTTTTATGAATAGGTTTTGTGCCTATGTTGTCTCCTTTTATCAAAAAAGTGTTTTATTAATCCACATTCGGTATCTATTGAATCGCTAGCATACGTATTATTTACCTTTACTACTTTTACTAACTGACCTTACGCACTCCTCAACCTCTGCAATTCCATAAAAGCCATTTGATTAGCTTTGATTAAAAGCTTAGCTCTAAGTGCAAAATGGTTTAAAGCAGTTTTGATTTTTAGACATTCA
>JACAEZ010000106.1 GCA_013388565.1 Campylobacterales bacterium
CAAGTGGACTTATAAGACTTCATGCACCATGGTCAAGTGAAGATGAGATTGAAAAAGTAGTCGAGTTTTTAAAATCTCAAAAAGATGCAGAATATGAAGATAGATTTTTATTTGATGGAGATGATAACTCTAGTAGTGGTTATGGAAATAGTGATATGATAGAACTTGATGAGATGTATGAAGAGGCTAAAAATATTGTCATTACAGAGAGAAAAACATCTATTAGCTATATTCAAAGAAGATTGCAAATAGGGTATAATAGAGCTGCTAGAATTGTAGAACAATTGGAGGCAAAAGGTATATTGTCTGCTCCAAATAATAAAGGGAATAGGGAAGTTTTATAGAGATAAAAAAGGCTTAATATAAGACTTTGTGCCAATTTTGTTTTAATAAACATTTTGATAGTATTATAAAAAATTATTTAAGAGTAAAGTTATGTATAAAGTATTGGTTGTAGAAGATTCTAAAACAATAGCAAAAGCTTTGGCAATGAAACTTATAAAACATGGTTTTGAACCGCATATGTTTTATAGTTATGAAGATGTAAAATTGGAATTAACAGATGAAAATCAATATTTTGCTGCAATTTTAGATTTGACATTGCCAGATGCTACAAATGGTGAAGTTGTTGATTTGGTTTTAAAATACAAAATACCATCTATTGTATTGACCGCAGTTTTAGATGATGAAATATATGAATTTATGACAAATAAAAATATTATAGATTATGTGATTAAAAATAGAGAAGAAGATTTAGATTATACAGTATCTATTGTTGATAAAATATCAAAATATATTGGGAAAAAAGTATTAATAGTTGATGACTCTGCACTTTCAAGAACTGTTTTAAAAAATCATTTAAAATTACTACTTTTTGATGTGTATAGTGCAAAAGATGGTAAAGATGCTTTAGAGTTTTTAGAAAACAATCGAGATGTTATAATGGTTGTTACAGATTATCATATGCCAATTATGGATGGATTTGAATTAACTCTTAATATTAGAAAAAAATATTCAAAAGAGGAGTTGGTGATAATCGCTGTAACATCTCATGGCTCATATGAGGTCACTGCGAAATTTTTAAAATATGGTGCAAATGGTTATATTAACAAACCTTTTACAAAAGAGGAGTTTAATTATACCATTAACAACTCTCTTGAAATAGTTCAAGCATTGAAAGATAATAAAAAATATTTAAATATGTTGAGTCAAAATGTTGTATATTCAACTACTGATAAAGATGGTTATATAACTTTTGTAAGTCAAGCATTTGAAGATGTTACAGGTTATAGTAAAGATGAACTTATAGGTAAACGGCATAGTGTTTTAAAACATCCAGAAATGAATGAATATATTTACAAAGAGTTGTGGGAAACAATAAGAAATGGTAAAAAATGGGTTGGGGAACTTAGAAATTTAAAAAAAGATGGCACAGATTATTGGATAAATGTAGAAATTGAACCATTATTTGATAATTATAAAAATATAATAGGTTATGTGGCTATTAGATTTGATATTACAGACAAAATAATCAAAGAAAAACAGCAAAATATTATGTTCCAACAAGCAAGACAAGCTACAATTGGTGAAATATTAAATACAATTGCACATCAATGGAGACAGCCTTTAACTGCTATTGCTATGATACTTCAAAATATTCAAGATGATATAGAATATAATGAGCAAGAGTTAGATATAACAAAACTTGAGACTACATTTGAAAAAGCATATTCTCAATTAGATTATCTTTCAAAAACAATAGATAACTTTAGATTTTTCTTTAAACCTAGTAATGAAAAGATACATTTTAATATTAAAAATATGTTTGTAGAGATATATACTTTACTTGAAAGACTTTTTTTGGAGTATGATATTGAGTTTAAAATGGACATGTCAGATATTTTTATATTAAATTATGAAAATGAGTTTAAACAAGTAGCTATAAATTTAATTACAAATTCTATGGAAGCAATACTAAAAATAAAAGAACAAAACAGTAGTTTTAAAGGATTAATTTTAATTGAAGCTTTTGTAGATACTACATATGTGTCAATAAATTTTATTGATAATGGTATAGGTATTGACGAGAATATTAAAAATAAAATTTTTGAACCATATTTTAGTACAAAACATGATAAAAATGGAAAAGGTATGAGTTTATTTATTTGTAAAAATATTTTGGAATTAAATTTACATGGTTCACTTGAACTTTTAAATTGTAAAAACAATACAAAGTTTAATTTAAAAATACCTCTTAAAAGTTAACTTATCTTAAATAAATTAATTCAAGAGGGTCTATATGATAGTTCTTTTGAGTAACTTCAAACATTAGCTCTTCATCAACTCTTCCGATTGTATATCCTTTTTGAACAACCTTACCAACCTCTACAGTAGGTGCAATTTTAGTTAATTTTGCATAAATAGTGTGCATTTTATTTTCATGTTCGATTATTATTACTCTATTTAAGTGTGGTGTCTCTTTTGCTAAAACTACTTTTCCATTTAATACACTTTTTACTTTTGCATCTTTTGATGTTGATTTTAGTGTTACAGATTCATTGAAAATTTTAAGATTATAAACTGGGTCAATATAAACTCCATATTTTTTTGCAACACTAAATTCATCTAATGGGGCTATTGTTTTAGCACCACTATATTTTAGTGTTCTTACATTTTGATATGAAGAACCAATTTGTCTTACTTTGATATTTTCACCATCTAATTTTGATAACTCCTCTTTTGTTATCTGTTTTGAACTCTCCTCTTGTTGTTGTTCTTCTTCTATTTTTACAATTTGTAATTTATCTAATAAACCCCTTAGCATTCTTTGTTGTTCAGATACTTTTTGTAAAGAGCCTACATAAATCTCTTTTTTTTGTTTTAAATCTGTTATGAGTTCTTTCTCTTTTGTTTGTAATTCTATAAATTCATTTTTTGCATTATCAATTTTAGATATATAATTTTTTAAATCAACTATTTTTAACTTTAGTAAATCTATATTTTTTTGAGTTTGAGAATATTCATCTTTTATTGTGTCTAAATCTTTTTTGATAAGTTTTTTTAGTCCTAAAAATAGCTCTTGATTTATAATATCATCTATATTTTTAGCCTCTTTATCTTCCAAAACAATAGACAAAGAGAGTTTATTAGAGAGTAAAAATACAATTTTTTGTTCAATCTCTTGTCTTTGTTTTATAAGGTCACTTTGATTTTTTTCTATATTTTTTAACTCATTTATTTTTTGTTCATACTCATCTTTTGTTTGATTTAATACACCATTTAGTGAGTTTATTTTTTGTTCAATCTGATTTATTTTATTTTGTTGAATTAATATTTTATCACCCAAATCATCTATTTTTTCTTGAAGATTTTTTGATATTTCTATTTGACTTTGTAGTTTTTGTTGATTTTGTTCAATTTTATCATTTATATTTTCTGCATAAATAAAGCATAAAGTAAAGGCTAAGAAAAAAATTTTAATCAATCTTAACCTTTATGTTTTAAAAGTACTAAAAACACTATAGATAAAGAGAGTGTTGTAGAGATGGCTAGTAAATAAAATGGGTCGGTAGCTAAATTGAAATTTATATTTTCAAGACCTATTTGAATAAGTATATTTTTTAAATGTTCATTTACAGTAAACCAATAAAAAATAACTGTAACAATAATAGCAC